>NZ_JBSGJR010000435.1:0-6130 GCF_053605645.1 Micromonospora sp. NPDC003776 | reverse complement strand
GTCCGGCGCCGTTCGTCACGCGTTGCCCCCGGCCTGCTCGGCGGCCTGCGCGTTGCCCTGGGCGGCCTGGTTCGGCTGCCCGGCGCCCTTGGCCGCCTCGGTGAGCGACTTCCGGACCCCGTCCAGCAGTTCGCGCCAGCTCGCCTCGAACTTCTCCACGCCCTCCCGCTCCAGGGTGGCGATCACGTCGGACATGTCCACGCCGACGGCCTGCAGGTCGGTGAAGACCTGGCGGGCCTCGTCGTAGGCGCCGGTGACGGTGTCGCCGCCGCGCGTCTCGCCGTGGTCGGCGAAGGCGTGGATGACCGGCTCCGGCATGGTGTTGACCGTGCCGGGCGCGATCAGCTCCTCGACGTAGATGACGTCCCGGTAGTCCGGGTTCTTGGTGGAGGTGGAGGCCCACAGCGGGCGCTGCGGGTGGGCGCCGGCGTCGGCCAGCTTCTGCCACCGCTCCGAGCCGAAGACCTCGCAGTAACGCTCGTACGCCAGCCGGGCGTTGGCCACGGCGGCCTTGCCGCGCAGCGCCTTGGCCTGGTCCGAGCCGATCTTCTCCAGCCGCTTGTCGACCTCGGTGTCGACCCGGGAGACGAAGAACGAGGCCACCGAGCCGATCTTGGACAGGTCGTGCCCGTTCGCCTTCGCCTGCTCCAGACCGGCCAGGAAGGCCTCCATGACCTGCGAGTACCGGTCCAGGCCGAAGATCAGCGTGACGTTCACGCTGATCCCCTGGGCCAGGGTGGCGGTGATCGCCGGCAGGCCCGCCTCGGTGGCCGGGATCTTGATGAACAGGTTCGGCCGGTCGATCAGCCACCACAGCGCCCCGGCCTCGGCGACGGTCTTCTCCGCCTCGTGGGCCAGGCGCGGGTCGACCTCGATGGAGACCCGGCCGTCCACCCCGCCGCTCGCGTCGTACGCCGGGCGCATCACGTCGCAGGCCCACCGCACGTCGTACGTGGTGAGCATGCGGACGGCCTCCTCGACGTCCACCCCACGGATGGCGAGGTCCTTGAGCTGCCAGTTGTACTCGTCGGCGTCGCTCAGCGCCTTGGCGAAGATGGTCGGGTTGGAGGTCACCCCGACCAGGTGCTGCTCCCGCCGGAGCTGGTCGAGGCCGCCCGAGCTGAGCCGGGTCCGGGAAAGATCGTCGAGCCAGATCGCCACTCCTGCGGCGCTCAGCTCACCAAGCCTGTCGGTCATGCCGTCCACGCTCCCCTCAGTTGCCGGTCGTGAAACCGGTGATGTCGCCCACCCGGGTCAGCGCCGCGTGCGCGGCGGCCACGATCCGGTCGGGGGTGAACCCGAACTGCTCGAAGAGCACGGTGTGCGGTGCGCTCGCCCCGTAGTGCTCCAGGCTCACGCTCTCGCCGCTGTCCCCGACGATGCCCCGCCAGGACATGGCGATGCCCGCCTCCACGCTCACCCGTGCCTTTACCCCGCGCGGCAGGACCGACTCCCGGTACGCCTCGTCCTGCGCGAAGAACCACTCCTGGCAGGGCATCGAGACGACCCGGGTGGGGGTGCCGTCGGCCTCCAGCCGCTCCCGGGCGGTGAGGCAGAGCTGCACCTCGGAGCCGGTGCCGACGAGGATCACCTGCGGCTTGCCGGTGGACGCCTCGGCCAGCACGTACCCGCCCTTGGCCGTGCCCTCGGCGCCGGCCAGGTCGGTGCGGTCGAGGGTCGGCAGCGCCTGCCGGCTGAGCGCCAGCGCGGTCGGCCGGTCGGTGTGCTCCAGCGCCTGCCGCCACGCCCAGGCGGTCTCGTTGGCGTCGGCGGGCCGGACCACGTCCAGCCCGGGGATGGCGCGCAGCGCGGTGAGGTGCTCCACCGGCTGGTGGGTGGGGCCGTCCTCGCCGAGGCCGATGGAGTCGTGCGTCCAGACGTAGACCACCGGCAGCTTCATCAGCGCGGCGAGTCGGACAGCGGGGCGCATGTAGTCGCTGAAGACCAGGAACGTGCCGCCGTAGGGGCGGGTGCCGCCGTGCAGGGCGATGCCGTTGAGGATCGCGCCCATGGCGTGCTCACGGATGCCGAAGTGCAGGGTGCGGCCGTACTCGTCGCCGGGGAAGTCCTTGGTGGCGTGCACCGCCGGGACGAAGGACGGTTCGCCCTTCATGGTGGTGTTGTTGCTCTCCGCGAGGTCGGCCGAGCCGCCCCACAGCTCGGGCAGCACCGGGGCGAGGGCCTCCAGGACCTTGCCGGAGGCGGCCCGGGTGGCCACGCCCTTGGCGTCGGCCGGGAAGGTCGGCAGGGCGTCCGTCCAGCCCTGGGGGAGGGTACGGGTGGACATCCGGTCCCACAGCGCCTTGCGCTCCGGGTTGGCCTGCGCCCACGCGTCGAACGTGGTGGTCCACGCCGCCTGGGCCTCGGCGCCCCGGTCCATCACCTGGCGGGCGTGCTTGAGTACCTCGTCGTCGACCTCGAAGGTCCGCTCCGGGTCGAAGCCGAGGATCTGCTTGGTGGCCTTCACCTCGTCGGCGCCGAGCGCGGAGCCGTGGATCTTGCCGGTGTTCTTCTTGTTGGGTGCGGGCCAGCCGATGATGGTGCGCAGTGCGATGAAGGAGGGCCGGTCGGTCTCCGCCCGGGCGGCCAGCAGCGCCTGGTAGAGCGCCTCCACGTCCTCGTGGTAGTCGTCCTGGTCGGCGTCGCCGCGGCGCCAGTCGACGGTCTGCACGTGCCAGCCGTACGCCGCGTAGCGGGCCGCGACGTCCTCGCTCTTGGCGATGCGGGTGTCGTCCTCGATCGAGATCTCGTTGTCGTCGTAGATCAGGCAGAGGTTGCCGAGTTGCTGGTGGGCGGCGAGGGCGCTGGCCTCGTGGCTGATGCCCTCCTCGATGTCGCCGTCCGAGGCGATGCACCAGACGTCGTGGCGGAACGGGGAGTCGGCCCGGTCCGGTTCGGGGTCGAACAGGCCGCGCTCGCGGCGGGCCGCCATGGCCATGCCGACCGCGTTGCCGATGCCCTGGCCCAGCGGGCCGGTGGTGGTCTCGACACCGGGGGTGTGGCCGTGCTCCGGGTGGCCCGGGGTGAGCGAGCCCCACTGGCGCAGGGCCTTGAGGTCGTCCAGGGCCAGCGGGTAGCCGGAGAGGAAGAGCTGGATGTAGAGCGTGAGGCTGGAGTGGCCGGCGGAGAGCACGAACCGGTCGCGGCCGGCCCAGTTCGGGTCGGCCGGGTTGTGCCGCATGACCCGGTTGAAGAGCAGGTACGCCGCCGGGGCCAGGCTCATGGCCGTGCCCGGGTGGCCGTTGCCGGATTTCTCCACGGCGTCCATGGCCAGCACGCGGACCGTGTCGACGGCCCTGCGGTCGAGGTCGGACCAGTTGAGAGCGGGAAGCTCGGGTCGGTTGGCAGCCACGATGGTTGTGCTCCTCGGCAGATGGGCGGAACCCTCACTGATGACCCTATCGAGCGTCCCTAAACGTCCGCCCGGGGATCTCTGCATGGTGTTCTGTGCGGGTCCGACCGGATCGGCCGTTCACGGCCGGGTGTGACGGCTCGCACCGTTGTCGGGTCTGCGGGGCAGCGAAAACGACGCCGCGTAGTGTGTGGGGCGGTGTGTGGGCCCGGCCGGGTGCGCCGCCGACCCGACCTCCCCCGCCGAAGCCGGAAGGTGGCAATCCGTGAGCATGATCACCGAGCGCCCCGTCAGCGACTCTGCCGGGCAGCCGGTGCGCACGGTGACGGAGGCGTCGGCGACCGGGCGGCGGGACGTGCGGGCCGTGGTGGCCGCGTACGTGGCGCTCACCAAGCCGCGGATCGTCGAGCTGCTGCTGGTCACCACGGTGCCGGCGATGATGCTCGCCGACGGGGGGATGCCCTCGCTCTGGCTGGTGGCCGTGGTGCTGGTCGGCGGTTCGCTCGCCGCCGG
The DNA here is from genome assembly GCF_053605645.1 of Micromonospora sp. NPDC003776. Classification (NCBI taxonomy): domain Bacteria; kingdom Bacillati; phylum Actinomycetota; class Actinomycetes; order Micromonosporales; family Micromonosporaceae; genus Micromonospora; species Micromonospora sp. NPDC003776. The sequence goes on along the minus strand of NZ_JBSGJR010000435.1, from coordinate 2,265 downwards.
CGCCGCCAGCGTGATCAACTGCTACATCGACCGGGACATCGACCAGGTGATGCGGCGCACCAAGCGCCGTCCGCTGCCGGCGCACACCGTGTCGCCGCGCAGCGCGCTGATCTTCGGCCTGGTGCTGGCGGCCGTCTCGATCGTGCTGATGGCCGCGTTCACCAACTGGCTGGCCACGGCGCTGACCCTCGCCGCGATCGCCTACTACGACCTGGTCTACACGCTCTGGCTCAAGCGGACCACGGCGGCCAACACCTTCTGGGGTGGCGCCTGCGGGGCGGCTCCGGTGCTGATCGGCTGGGCCGCGGTCACCGGCTCGCTGGCCCCCGCCGCCTGGTGGCTCTTCGCGGTGGTCTTCTTCTGGCAGATGCCGCACTTCTACGCGCTGGCGATCAAGTACAAGGCCGACTACGCCCGGGCCGGCATCCCGATGCTGCCGGTGGTCGCCTCGGTCCGGCGGGTGAACGCCGAGATCATCATCTTCTCCTGGCTGACCCTGCTCTCCTCGTTGGCCGTCTGGCCGCTGGGCATGAGCCCCGTCTACGGGGTGACCGCGCTGGTGGTCGGCGGCGTCTTCGTGGTGGAGGCGCACAAGCTGTGCCGGCGCGCGGCGCGCGGCGAGGCGGTCAAGCCGATGCGGCTGTTCCACTGGTCCACCACCTACCTCACGATCCTCTTCGCCGCCGTCGCGCTCGACGCCCTGCTCTAGCTCCCGTCCGCGCACCGGGTCGGTCGGTGGAGTTCCCGCAGGCGGCAGAGGTTCTCCAGAATTTTTTTTCAGGTAACGTGTCAGCACCCCAACCTGGACAGATTGTGACGATCTCTCCTGTCCGCTTCGCCGGTATATAGCGGACATGTACGGGCGAATCACCTGTGGTCTTCCTTAAACCTGTAGGTAATTGGCATCACAATTGGTTCATCGTTCTCGCACATGTGGGTGGAACTCTGCTTAGGCTTCGCGTCATGGCAGATGGTTCCGATACGACGCTGACGGCTGACAAGACCGCCGAGCAGGCCCCCAACGGCCTGGTCGCGGGCATCAAGTCGTTCGCCGCCGGGCACGGCGGGGCGAAGGCGGTCATCGAGTACGTCGGTAAGCGCGGCGCGCGCATCGTCCTCGTGGGTGAGGACGGGGTGTGGGCCGACCAGTTCGCCGACGGCACCGACGTCGCGCGGCAGGCCTGCGCCACGGCCGGGGTCGCCGTCGAGAACGCCTGGGAGCGTGAGCTGATGGACCAGATGCGGCCGAGCAACGACCTCTGGCGGTCGATGGCCCGACGCACGATGGCCCGTTGACATAAATTGACCAACCACCACCAGTCGACCCGGGGGGAACCCCGGGTCGCTCTCGTCACCTGTTCCGCCCTGCCCGACCTCGACCCGGACGACCGGCTCGTGCTCGGCCCGCTCGCCGCGCGCGGCATCACCGCCGAGCCGGCCCGGTGGGACGACCCGACCGTGGACTGGTCCGGCTACGACCTGGTCGTGCTCCGCTCGCCCTGGGACTACGCGCTGCGGCGCGACGCGTTCGTCGCCTGGGCGCGTACCGTCCCGCGGCTGGTCAACCCCGCCGACGTGGTCGCCTGGAACACGGACAAGCGCTACCTCGCCGAGCTGTCCGCGGCGGGCGTGCCCACCGTGCCGACGACCTGGATCGCGCCGGGGGAGAGCTGGGACCCGCCGGCCGACTCCGGCGAGATCGTGCTCAAGCCGGCGGTCAGCGCCGGCAGCCAGGACACCGGCCGGTACGACCTGGCCGACCCGGAGCACCGGGAGCTGGCCGTGGCGCACGTCCGGCGGCTCTCCGCCGCCGGCCGGGTGACCATGGTCCAGCCGTACCTCGGGGCGGTGGACACCGCCGGGGAGACCGCGCTGCTCTTCCTGGCCGGGCCGGACGGCCTGGTGTTCAGCCACGCGATCCGCAAGGGGCCGATGCTGACCGGTCCGGACCTGGGCGTGGCCGCGCTCTACAAGGAGGAGCGGATCGACGCCCGGACGGCCACCCCCGAGCAGCTCGACACCGCGGAGAAGACCCTCGCGGTGGTCCCGGGCGGCACGGACCGGCTGCTCTACGCCCGGGTCGACCTGATCCCCGGCCGCGACGGCGCGCCCGTCCTGGTCGAGCTGGAACTCACCGAGCCCAGCCTGTTCATCGGGTACGCCGACGGCGCCCCCGACCGCCTCGCTGACGCGATCGCCACGCGACTGCGTCTCCACGCCTGACCGGTCCACACGTTCCCCGGCGTTGCCGCCTCCCCTGCCGGG
>NZ_JBSGJR010000434.1:0-6130 GCF_053605645.1 Micromonospora sp. NPDC003776 | reverse complement strand
GCCGGCGACCGCCATGCGCCGGGCCACGTCGCCGACGCCGCGGCGACCGAAGGGGCCGGCGGAGCGACCCCGGACCAGGGCACCGAAGGGACAGCTCCCGCCAACGCAGCGGCGACCACCGCCGGGGCCGGGAACAAGGGCGGCACCGGTGCGGCGGCCGTCGACGCCGCCACGACGAAGGCCGGCACCGGAGGTGGCGCCGCCACGCCGGGCGCGACCGACCCGAGCGGCCGGACCGCCGACGGGACGGCCGACGGCACGACGCGTACCGGCAAGGCGGACCCGAGCGATCCGGCGAAGGCCGACGACACGGCCGGGCCCGCTGAGGGTACGAAGCCGGACGACCCGTTCACCGCGTTCGGCCCCGCCCCTGATCCGGTGTTCGGGCGTTTCCGCCGGGCGGTCCGCGCGGTGGGCCGGTTCCTGGTCCACGAGTGGACCCTGGCCACCGTCGCCACGCTGGCGCTGGCCGTCCTGATGACCTGGCCGACCCTGCGCTACCCGGCCTACACGCTGCCCCAGGACTACTGGGACCCGAGCCTCCAGGCCTGGCAGATGGCCTGGTCGGGGCACATCCTGCTGACCGACCCGGCGCAGCTGTGGAACTCCAACACCTTCTTCCCCGACCCGTGGAGCTTCGCCTTCTCCGACACCCTCCTCGGGTACGCGCCGGCCGGCATGATCGGGCACGGTCCCGAGGCCGCCCTGGTGCGCTACAACATCATGTTCGTGCTAGCGCACGCGCTCGCCACGCTCGGGGCGTACGCGCTGGCCCGCCAGCTGGGCGCGGGCCGGATCGGGGCGGCGGTGGCCGGGGCGAGCTACGCCTACGCGCCCTGGCTGCTGGCGCAGGCCGGGCACCTGCACATCATCTCCAACGGCGGCATCCCGCTGGCGCTGGCGATGCTGGCCCGGGGCCACGGCTGGTCCCTGCGGTACGGGTACCGCCCGGGCCGCCGGCACGCCGGCTGGGCGTTCACCGGCTGGCTGGTGGCGGCCTGGCAGCTCAGCCTGGGCTTCGGCATCGGGCTGATGTTCGCGTACCTGCTGGCCGGCATCGTGGTCGTCTCGGCGGTGCTCTGGTTCGCCCGGCGCTGGCTGGTCCGGCCGGTGAAGCGACCGTTCGGGGGCCGGCTGTTCCTCGCCGACCTGCTCGGCGGCCTGCTCTTCGGCGCGGTCGGCGCGCTGCTGGCGGTGCCCTTCTTCAAGGTCGCGGAGCTGCACCCGAACGCCGCCCGGACGCTCGGCGACATCGCCATCTACTCGCCGCCGGCGAGCGGCTTCCTGACCGCCCCGGCGGAGTCGCGGGTCTGGGGTCAGCTGCACGAGGGCGCCCGGGCGGCGCTGCCCTGGCACCCGGAGATGACCCTGCTGCCCGGCTTCGCGCTCTACGCCCTGGCCGCCGGCGGGCTGTTCTTCTCGGTCTGGCGGGTCCGGCACCGGCTCTACCTGCTCGCCGGGGTGCTGATCAGCATGATCCTGGCCATGGGGACCCGGTTCTTCGGCGGCACCTGGACCTTCGTCCCGCTCTTCGAGTACCTGCCGGGGTGGAACGGGCTGCGCACACCGGGCCGGCTGATGCTCTGGGCCACCCTGTTCCTCGGCCTGCTCGCCGCCGGCGCGGTCACCGCGTTCTGCGCCCGGGTACGCGAACTCGCCGCCGAGCGGGTCCCCCCGTGGCCGGGGCCGTGGCTGCGACTGGCCACCCTGCTGCCGCTGCTGCTGGTGATCGTCGAGGGTCTGAACGTCACGCCGCACCCGGTGGTGCCGCAGCAGCCGGCGGCGATGCGCACCGTGGACGGGCCGATGCTGGTCCTGCCCAGCAGCCAGAACCTGGACCAGCCGGTGATGGTCTGGTCGACCAGCCGGTTCCAGCAGCTGGTCAACGGCGGCAGCGGGTTCACGCCGGAGACCCAGGCGAAGGTCCGTGACGTCAGTGTCGGCTTCCCCGATCAGGCCAGCATCGAGTACCTCCGGCAGCTCGGCGTGAAGAACGTGGTGGTGCTCCGGGACAAGCTCGGCGGGACCCCGTGGGAGGGGATCCTCGACAAGCCGGTCGACGGGCTGGGGGTGACCCACGAGGAGGTCGGCGACGCGGTGGTCTTCCACCTCTCCAGCTAGTGGAGTCGGCGGTCAGACGGTGACCGCTTCCGGCGTCCGATCCCTCGACCGGTGGCGGCGGAACCCGGGGGCGTCCTCGGCGCCGTCGAGGACGCCGCCGTCCGGGTCGTCGGCGTACGTGCCGCGCACCGCGTCCCGCTCGGGCCGCAGGATGTCCCGGATCACGAAGCCGCAGAGCACCGCGACGGTGACCAGCCGGAGGCTGGCCGCCAGCACGAAGACGCCCTCCGGGAACACCGGCCGGCTGGTGGCCGCGCCGAGCAGCTCACCGTAGAAGGCGACGAAGTAGCACACCTCGGCGAACTGCCAGGCCAGGAAGGCGCCCCAGCGCGGCCGGGCCAGCACCGCGAGCGGGAGCAGCCAGAGCACGAACTGCTGGGACCAGACCTTGCTGAAGATCAGGAAGGCGGCGACGACCAGGAAGGCGAGCTGCGGGAGCCGGGGCCGGCGGGGAGCGAACAGGGCCAGTGCGGCCACGCCGAGGCAGGCGAGGCCGAATAGCAGGTACGACACCCAGTTGAGGGTCGGGATGTGCGCGTTCAGCCACTCGAAGGGTCCGAGGTCACCGGGGGCCGACGGGCTGATCTTGCCGTCGAGGTACCGGCCGACGTACCAGAGGGTGCCCCAGTCGATGGGTCGGGTGGTGTTCAGGTCGAAGAACCGGTTCCAGCTCTCCCGGTACGGAATCGCCACCGGCAGGTTGACCACGACCAGCGCCACCAGGCCGGTGAGGGTGGCGGTGAGCGCGGCGCGCAGCCGGCCGGCGCGTAGCCCCAGCACCAGGATCGGGCCGAGCAGGAAGAGCGGCCACATCTTCGCCGCCCCGGCCAGGCCGAGCAGGACCCCGGCGGTCGCCGGTCGGCGGCGGGCCCAGGCCAGCAGCCCGAAGGCGGCCAGTCCCACGGCGAGCAGGTCCCAGTTGACCGTGGCGGTGAGCAGCAGGGCGGGCGCGAGCGCGAACATCGCGGCGTCCCAGGGTCGTCGTCGCCGCAGGTTGAGAAGGACGGCGACGGTGGCCACGGCGAGGGCGCCGAGCACCAGCGCGTTGAGGTTGTAGAACCAGCGGCCCTGGTTGATTCCCGGGTTGTCGACACCGAGGGCGTGCACCGGCAGGCCGAGCGCTCCCATGAAGTAGCCGGTCAGCACCGGATACTCGACCGGGTGGTCGGCGTAGGGCACCTTGCCCTCGTTGAGCCCCTCGGCGTAGTAGAGCGCCAGCACGTCGGTGTAGCACATCCGGGTGTACTGGACGTTGTTCTGCCAGGCGCCGTCCTGGCAGGGGGACTTCTGCACCCAGTGCATGGCGAGCGTCAGGCAGACCAGGGCCAGCACCACCCGGGCCGCCGTCCAGAAGCGACCTTCGCGGCCGGCCGGCCGGTCGAGCGCCACCGCGTGGTCGCCGAGCGGACCACCGATCAGCTCCGCCGCGCCGCGGACGAAACCGTCCGAGCGGGACGGGTGGTCGATCGTCCCGGTGTCGTCGCTGTCTGCCGTCGACTGGGTGCTCATGGAGAGGCATCCTGCCGTATCCGGGCCGGGGTTGGGAACGGATGCGCGTCGACCTGCGGCGGGTGACCGGTGGCCGGGACGGCCGATGGCGGCCGGACCCATGGCCCGGCCGCCGTCGTCAGGTGCCGCCGTCAGTACGTCTGTCTCGGTGGCGTGGTGGGGAGGATGCCGCCTCCGCCACCACCGTTGCCGCCACCGCCCGGCGGCGGCGGGAGGCCCGGTCCGGTGTTGCCACCGCCGTTGTTGCCGCCACCGTTGTTGTTGCCGCCGGGGCAGAGGCCGAACAGTTCACAACCCGGCTGCTGGCCCGGCGTCGGCTCGGGGGCCGGCGGCGGATCGCCGTTTCCGGTGTCGTCGTTGCCGACGTTCGCGGCGGGCGGGAAGTCCAGCTTCTCCTTGCCCCGGAGGGCGTCGTTCATGAACCGCTGGAAGATGGCGCCGGGCATTCGGGCGCCCATGATGTCCCGGCCGGTCTTGTCCTTGATCGCCAGCCGCTTGCCGACGTTGCCGACCCAGACGGCGGTGGCGAGCTGCGGGGTGTAGCCGATCATCCAGGCGTCGCCGTTGTGGTCGCTGCCGTCACCGAGCTCCCAGGTGCCGGTCTTCTCGGCCGCCTTGCGGCCGTCGTCGAGCGGGCGGTGCGACGACTTCGTCGGGTACTGCTCCAGCACCGAGGTGACGTCGGCGACGATGTCCTTGTCGATGCGCCGCTGCGGCTTGAGCTTCTCGCCGCCGACGCTCAACCACTTGCCGGTGCTCGGGTCCTGCTTCTGCACCAGCTTGACGAAGTGCGCCTTGTTGTAGACGCCGTTGTTCGCGAAGGTGGCGACGCCGTTGGCGTGGTCCAGCACGGTGACCGGGTACTGGCCGTAGCCGATCACGTTGAAGAAGGGCGACGGGGCAAGGTCCTTCGGGTCCGCCTTGGTGAGGTCGTACGCCTTGGCCGGGTTGGTGTCGGTGCGCCACATGGTGGTGACGCCGGCCTGCTTGGCCATGTCGAGCACCTTGTCGGGGCCGATCTGCTCGGTGATGTAGTAGAACGGCACGTTCAGTGACTTCAGCGTCGACAGCTCGAGCGTGCAGGAGTCGCCGCAGGAGACCTTGTCGGCACCGGCATTGGTGACCTTGAACTTGGTGTCCTTCGGGGTGAACGCCGAGCCCTTCCACCGCGACTTGATGGAGATTTTCTCCTTGAGGGCCGCCGCGAGGGTGTAGATCTTGAAGCTCGAGCCCGGTGAGTGGCCGCCGCTGAGTACGCCGTTGTCGATGTTCTTGCCGGCGTAGTCGGTGCCGGTGCCGTTGTCACCGCCGTAGTAGGCGCGCACCGCCCCGGTCTTTGGGTCGATCGCCACGACGGCGGCCATCAGGTTTTTGGGCTGGCCGTTGAGCTCGGAGCCCTTCCGGGCCCGCTGGGCCGCGTCCAGTGCAGCCTCTTGCATCTTGGTGTCGATGGTGGTGGTGATCCGGTAGCCACCCCGGCTCAGCGCCTGCGAGCAGACGGGCCGCTCGGGGGTGGCCGCCGCCTCGTCGTCGGTGCACAGGTTCATGTCGCGCATTTCCTGCGAGACGTAGTTGATCACGTTGCCGTACGGCGTGTTGACGCCGAAGTCGGCGCCGTTGGCCTTCGACGGCTTCTTGATCGTCTTCGGGTACTCCGTCGGGTGCGGCGGCATGTTCGGCGCGTCCAGCCACTTCTCGGTGATCATGCCGTTGATGACGTAGTTCCACCGCTCCAGCGCGGCCGTCGGGTTGATCGCCGGGTCGTAGCCCTTGTGCGTCAGGCTCGGCTCGGGCTGCTTGATCAGCGCGGCGAGCACCGCAGCCTCCGCCACGGTCAACTGGTTGGTGCGCTTGCCGAAGTAGGTCTGCGCCGCCGCCTCGATGCCGTACGCGCCGCGGCCGAAGTAGATCACATTCAGGTAATGCTGCATGATCGTCGGCTTGTCGTACTTGTCGTTCAGCTTGGAGGCGAGGATCGCCTCCTTCACCTTCCGGCCGTACGTGTCCTGGTTGAGGTTGTCGAAGGCGTTGCGGGCGTACTGCTGGGTGATGGTCGAGGCGCCCTGCTTGTCGCCACCGGTGAAGTTGTTCCAGGCGGCGCGGGCGATGCCCTTGTAGTCCACTCCCGAGTGCCGGTAGAAGTTCCGGTCCTCAGCCGCGGCGACCGCGTGCTGGACGTACTCGGGGATGTCCTTGATGGTGATGAGCTGGCGGTTCTGGTCGCCCACCTTGGCGATGGCGGTCGTGCCGTTACTGGCGTAGATGGTGGTCGACAGCGGCGGGGTGGTGTCCTCGGGCAGGATCACGTTGGTCGAGTAGTAGGTGAAGCCGACCACGCCGATGCCGGCGAGCATGATGAAGACGGCGAAACCGGCGATCAGCATGTTGATCCGCCGACGCTTCTTCGCCCGCGCCGCGGCCGCCGGGTCGTCACCGCGTCCACCCCGACCGCTCCGGCCGGGTCCGGTCGGGCCGCCCGGCCCACCGGGACCGCCGCCCG
>NZ_JBSGJR010000433.1:0-6151 GCF_053605645.1 Micromonospora sp. NPDC003776 | reverse complement strand
CTCCCGGCCACCGGCCGCACCGACGCCGAGGACGCCGACGAGCAGGCCGTGCTCCGTCAGGTGCTCGCGCTGGCGCCGAGGCAGGCCGTGATCGCGCTGACCGCGTCCGGCGACGCCGAGCGCGGCGCCGACGGCGAGGGCGGCGGCCAGCCGGGGCAGGCGCAGTTCGGTGACGATGAACCGGTCGGCGGGATCGCCGCCGCCGGCGAGTACGCGGAGCACGTCGGCGGGGTGGATGGGGTGGTCGCCGGTGGCGACGGCCAGCACGGCGAGGGCGAGGGTGAGCAGGGCGGCGGTGAGGCCGACGGCGAGCGCGCGGGCGTGCAGGCGCAGGGACAGCCCACCGGGCAGGCGGAGCACGATCACGGGCGGGCCACCCGTCCGCGCCGGACCAGGTGCAGGAAGAGCGGTCCGCCGAGGACGGCGGTGACCAGGCCGACCTGGAGTTCGCCGGGGCGGCCGAGGATCCGGCCGGCGACGTCGGCGGTGAGCAGCAGGACGGGGGCGTAGACGGCGCACCAGGGCAGCAGCCGGCGCGGGTCGGGGCCGGTGACCGCCCGGACCAGGTGCGGGGCGAGCAGCCCGACGAAGACGATCGGGCCGCAGGCGGCGGTGGCGGCCCCGCAGAGCAGCGTGACGGCGGCGATGACGGCGGCCCGGACCAGGCCGGGGTGGGCGCCGAGGGCGCGGGCGGAGTCGTCGCCGAGGGCGAGGGCGGCCAGCGGGCGGGCCGCCAGCAGCGCGAGCGCCAGTCCGGCGAGGATGAACGGCAGCAGGGCGGGGACGGTGTCGGTGCGGGCGCCGGCGAGGGAGCCGACGGTCCAGAACCGCAGCCGCTCCAAAGAGGTGCTGTCGACCAGCATGACCGCGCTGACGTACGAGTAGAGGGCGGCGTTGAGCGCGGCGCCGGCCAGGGCGAGCCGGGTGGGGGTGGCGTGCCGGCCGCCGGCCACGGCGTGCCCGGCGAGGGTGGCCAGGGCGGCGCCGAGCAGCGCGTACCAGACCTGGTGGTCGAGGGCGGTGACGCCGAGGGTGACGGTGGCGGTGGCCACGGCGGCCGACGCGCCGGCGTTGATGCCGAGCAGGCCGGGGTCGGCGAGGGGGTTGCGGGTGAGCGCCTGCATGGCCGCGCCGGCGACGCCGAGCGCCGCGCCGGCGGTGAGCCCGAGCAGGGTGCGGGGCAGCCGCAGCTGGCGTACCACGGTGTGCTCGGGGGAGGCGGGGTCGGTAAGACCGTGCCACACGTCGGGAAGGGCGAGTGGTTTCGCGCCGACGGCGAGGCTGAGCACGGCCACGGCGGCCAGCAGCAGGAGGCCGAGCGGGAGCCCGGCCGTCCGTATATCGCGGCGGGGACCGGGCCGGGGCGCCGGGTCGGCGGCGGATCGCGGCGAAGTGGTGGCGGACAGTGTGGACTCCGGGTGAGGTGCGCGGGCTTGACGGCAGGCTAAGTTAGGTTAGGTTAACCTAACTTCACAGTCCATGGTCATTTCCGACCCGTACCGAAAGGCACTCGCCATGCCCGACACCCTGTCCGGCCGCCGGCTCACCCGCCGCGGCCTGCTCGCCGCCGGTGGCGCCGCCGGCCTCGCCGCCCTCCTCGCCGGCTGTGGCCGCGACGGCGGGGCGGCCGTCCCCGCGCCCACCACCGGCCCCTGGTCCTTCACCGACGACCGCCGGCAGAAGGTCGACGCGGCCACCCGCCCGTCCCGGATCGTCGCCTTCACCGGAGTGGCCGCCGCCCTGGTCGACTTCGGACTCGACAGCCAGCTCGTCGGCGTGTTCGGCGAGACGACGAAGAGCGACGGCAGCAGGCAGCCGCAGGCCGGCGACCTCGACGTCGCGCGGGTCGAGATCCTCGGCAACGCCTGGGGCGAGTTCAACCTGGAGAGGTACGCGGCGCTGCGCCCCGACCTCCTGGTCACCCACATGTACGACCCGGGCGCGCTCTGGTACGTGCCGGACGAGAGCAAGGACAAGATCCTCCCGCTCGCGCCCAGCGTCGCGATCACCACCGCCCGGGTACCGATGACCACGCCCATCCAGCGGTACGCGCAACTCGCCGAGAGCCTCGGCGCCGACCTGTCCGCCCCGAAGGTCACCGCCGCGAAGGCCCGGTTCACCGCCGCCGCCGACGCGGTCCGCCAAGCGGTCAGGGCCAACCCGGGGATCCGGGTGCTGGCCGCCTCCGGCAGCCCCGACCTGTTCTACGTCTCCAACCCGAAGGTCAGCACCGACCTGATGTACTTCGCTGAACTCGGCGTCGACCTGGTGGTGCCCACCAAGCTCGAACAGGGCGACTATTTCGAAGCATTGAGCTGGGAGAACACCGGCCGGTTCCCGGCCGACCTGATCCTGCTGGACAACCGCCCCACCGCCGTGCAACCGAACGACCTCGCCGCCAAGCCCACCTGGGCCCAGCTGCCCGCGGTCAAGGCCGGCCAGGTCACCCCGTGGGACGCGGTGCCCCGCTTCTCGTACGCGGGCGCGGCCCCGCTGCTGGAGAACCTCGCCGCCGCCATCCGCGGGGCGAAAAGGGTCGCCGCGTGACGGGGCTCAGTCGAGGGTCCGCCGCTGCGGGTGGGGCGTCTCGCTGCGGGCCAGCATCTCGACGAACTGGGCGATCCGCCGGCTGCGGGTGTCGGCCCGTTTGGCGGTGGTGACCCGGTAGATCACCGCGTAGCGGTTCTGCGCGGTGAGGATGTCGAACATCCGCTGGGCCCGCGGCTCGGCGGCCAGCGCGGCCAGCAGATCGGGTGGCGGCTCCGCGGTGGCCTGCCCGGCGTACGCGGCGTCCCACCGGCCGTCGGCCCGGGCCCGGTCCACCTCGGCGAGGCCGGCCGGATGCATCCGGCCGTCGGCGGTCAGCCGCGCCACCAGGGTCACGTTCCGCGCCGACCACGGGCTGCGCGCCCGGCGCGGGGTGAACCGTTGCCGGTAGGTGCCCTCGTCCCGGCGCCCGACCTGGCCGTCGATCCAGCCGTGGCAGAGCGCCTCCTCGAGCGCGTCGTCGTAGCTCAGCCGGGTGGGTTCGGTGGTGCCCCGCTTCGCCAGCACCAGCCACACCCCGGTCGGGTCGGCGTGGTGGGCGTCGAGCCACACCCGCCAGGCGTCCGCGTCGGGGACGACGAGCTCCGGCGGCTCAGCCAGCATCGGGCAGGCCGATCCCGCCGAGGGGGGTCACGTCCACCCGCTCCGGCGGCCCGGTCAGCATCCCCAGCACGTCGGCGATGCTCGGGGCGGAGCCGTCGGCGGCGGGAGCGGCGGCCAGCGCCGTCTGCACCGCATCCTCGTCGGACCACACCTCGGTCACCCGCACGGTGTCCGGGTCGGCACCGTCCCGGCTGATCACGTAGAGCTCGCAGCCGGGAAACCCGCGCAGGCCCTCGGCCACCCGCAGCAGGGTCTCCGCCAGCTCGGCGCCCCGCCCCGGCTGGGCGCGCATGGTCATCAGCCGCCCGATCCGGCCCGCCCTGTCCATCGTGCCCCCTTCGCCGCGCGTCGGCACCGAGCGTACCGGGGTGGTCAGCGCGGGACGCAGTCCGTCGCCCCGTTCTGCCAACCGTGGTCGTACCCGCCGGACGGGTGCAGGGCGGGCGGGTGACCGACTCCCGCCGGCGCCCAAACGACCGTTAAGCTCGGGGGGTGGGACACGACGAGCTGTATCCGGCCGAGCGGCTGGCCGCCGCGCAGCGCGCCACCGCCGCCGCCGGCCTCGACGCGCTGCTGCTCACCCCCGGCTCCGACCTGCGCTACCTGACCGGCTATGACGCCCATGAAGGGGAGCGGCTCACCTGCCTCGTGCTGCCCGCCGAGGGCGAGCCCACCCTGATCGTGCCGACCCTGGAACGTCCCGGCGCGGAGGCCGCCCCGGCCGCCGGCGTCCGCATCGTCGACCATCCCGACGGCACCGACCCGTACCCGCTGGTCCGCGCGGCCCTGCCCGGCCCGGTGGCGGCCGTGGGGCTGGCCGACCGGATGTGGGCCGAGCAGGTCCTGGCCCTGCGCGCCGCGCTGCCCGACGCCGCCCAGCGTCTCGCCTCCGAGGTGCTGCGCGAGCTGCGGATCCGCAAGTCCGCCGCGGAGGTGGCCGCCCTCGCCGAGGCGGGCGCGGCGATCGACGCGGTGCACCAGCGGATGGGGGAGTGGCTGCGCCCCGGCCGGACCGAGGTGGAGGTGGCCGCCGACATCGCCGCGGCCATCCGGGCGGCCGGCCACGTGCGCGTCGACTTCGTCATCGTCGCGGCCGGGCCCAACGGCGCCAGCCCGCACCACGGCACCGCCGACCGGCCGATCCGCGCCGGGGAGCCGGTGGTGGTCGACATCGGCGGCACCATGCCCTCCGGCTACCGCTCCGACTGCACCCGCACCTACGTTACCGGCGGCCCCGCCCCGGCCGAGTTCACCGACTACTACGCGGTGCTGTACGAGGCGCAGCGCGCCGCCGTGGCGGCGGTCCGCCCCGGCGTCACCGCCGAGGCGGTCGACGCGGCCGCCCGCGACGTCATCAGCGCCGCCGGGTACGGCGACGCCTTCCTGCACCGCACCGGCCACGGCATCGGCCTCGACACCCACGAGGAGCCGTACGTGGTGGCCGGCAACCCCCGGCCGCTGGAGGCCGGCATGGCTTTCTCGGTCGAACCCGGGATCTACCTCGCCGGGCGGCACGGCGCCCGCATCGAGGACATCGTCGTCTGCACGACGGACGGCGGCCAACGGCTCAACACCACCCCCACGGAGCTCATCGCACTATGAACGTCGACCGGATCCTCCCCACCGACGAGGCCCACGACCTGCTGGACCTCGCCACCGAGCTCGCCGACCGCGAGCTCGCGCCGAAGGCCGCCGGCTTCGAGGAGCGCGCCGAGTTCCCCCGCGAGGTGCTGCGCACCCTGGGCCGGGCCGGCCTGCTCGGCCTGCCGTACGCCGAGGAGCACGGCGGCGCGGCCCAGCCGTACGAGGTCTACCTGCAGGTGCTGGAGATCCTCGCCAGCCGCTGGCTGGCCGTCGCCGAGGCGGTCAGCGTGCACACCCTGTCCTGCTACCCGGTCGCCCAGTTCGGCACCGACGAGCAGCGCAAGCAGCTGCCCGACATGATCGGCGGCGAGCTGCTCGGGGCGTACTGCCTCTCCGAGCCGCAGGGCGGCTCCGACGCGGCGGCCCTGACCACCAGGGCGGTCCGCAACGGCGACGACTACGTGGTCACCGGCACCAAGGCGTGGATCACCCACGCCCGGGTGGCGGACTTCTACAACATCTTCTGCCGCACCGGCGGGCCCGGACCGAAGGGCATCTCCTGCCTGCTCGCCGACCGGAACACGCCGGGCATCCACCCGCAGGCCGCCGAGCGGACCATGGGCCTGCACGCCTCCCCGGTCGCGCAGATCGCCTTCGACGACGCCCGGGTCCCCGCCGAGCGGCTGATCGGCGGGGAGGGGGCCGGCTTCCGGATCGCCATGTCCGCGCTGGACTCCGGCCGCCTCGGCATCGCCGCCTGCGCGGTCGGCCTGGCCCAGGCGGCGCTGGACTACGCGGTCGGCTACGCCAAGGAGCGCCAGCAGTTCGGCCGGCCGATCATCGACTTCCAGGGGCTCGGCTTCAACCTCGCCGACCACGCCACCCAGATCTCCGCGGCCCGCGCCCTGATGCTCTCGGCCGCGCGGCTGCGCGACGCCGGCCGGCCGTACTCCATCGAGGCGGCGAAGGCGAAACTGTTCGCCACCGACATGGCGATGCGGGTGACCACCGACGCCGTGCAGGTGCTCGGCGGCGCCGGCTACGTCGCCGACCACCCGGTCGAGCGGTACATGCGGGAGGCCAAGGTGCTCCAGATCGTCGAGGGCACCAACCAGATCCAGCGGCTGGTCATCTCCCGCGCCCTCGCAAAGGGCTGAACCGGTCCGTAACGTGGGCCGATGACCGAGGCGACCGCGGCGCTCGACCGGGTCTGGCGAGCCGAGGCGGGCAGCATGCTGGGCGTGCTGTCCCGCCGCCTCGGCGACCTGGACCTGGCCGAGGACGCCCTCCAGGACGCCGTCGGTGCGGCGCTGCGGCACTGGCGACGACTGCAACGCGCAGGCGCAGGGCCGCTACAAGATCGCCTATTCCGTGCTGCCGCGGCAGGCCGACGACCAGCGGGTGCAGCTGGTGCGGC
>NZ_JBSGJR010000432.1:0-6151 GCF_053605645.1 Micromonospora sp. NPDC003776 | reverse complement strand
GCGGGCGCCAACCGGTCAGGCCGCCGCGTCCGCCAGGTCGAGCCACATGAAGACCTCGTCCCGGTCGTCCCCCGGGCCGACCCGCAGCGCCCCCGGCAGCCGCCCCACCTCGCGGTAGCCCAGCCGGCCGTAGAACTCCTCCAGGCCCTGGCCGCCCCGGAGCGTGACGTGCAGCGCCGACCAGCCCAGCTCCGGCGCGCGTCGCGCCGCTTCGCGCATGAGGTCCAGACCGTACCCCCGGCCCTGGGTGTCCGGGTGGACCATGACCCGCTTGAGGATCCCCCAGTGGTTCTTCAAGTGGAAGCGGTTGTCGGCGAAGATCAGCACGGCCACCGGGCGCGCGCCCGCGTAGCCGACCAGCAGCCGGTCCGGGCCGCCGGTGATGTCGGCGAAGGTGCGCTCGGCGACCGGCCGGACGTCGGCCGCGGCCACCGGGGCGACGAAGCCGACCGCACCACCGGCGTTGGTGACGTCCACCCAGAGGTCGACGAGCTGCTCGCGCAGGGCCGGGGTCAGCTCGGGATCGAGAACGAAACGCAGGTCCACGCCCGCCATCCTCGGGGAGTGGCGTGGCGTGAACCCACCTTCGTGATCCTCACGACATCGTTGCTGGTGCGGGAGAGGGGAGTCGAACCCCCACGTCCTTTCGGACAATAGGACCTAAACCTATCGCGCCTGCCTATTACGCCACTCCCGCGGACCTGCTGAGTCTAGAGCGTCGCACCGAAACGGTCTGCAGTCCGCCCGGGCGAAGATCGACCGTTCCGTGGTGGCCCCGGCTGGCGGGTTGCGGCATATCGGGGCGATTCGGCGACCGGAAGGCGCGACATGCCGCAACCCGGGTCGATCAAGCACTAGTTCAGCGGTTGATAAGGCGGGAACCCTGGCGTTTACGGCCGGGAGGAACGCCGTCACGCGCCGGGCCGTTTTTGGTTGTCGATGTACTCCTTGGCCACGGCGAGGGGTGTGCCGCCGGATGATTCGGCGAAGTGCGAGGGCGACCACAGACGCTGACCCCACAGGTAGTTGCGTAGCTGTGCGGCGAACTCGCGGCGCAAGTATCGAAAACGATGCGCTTGAGACTGTTGACCAGTCGGGACAGGGCGATGCTCGGCGCGTTGTGGACGAGCAGATGGACCTGGTCGTCCTGCCCGTTGAGCTCCCGTAGTTCGGCGCCGAGGTACCGGCACACCTGGGCCGTGACCTGCTGGCAGCGGGTGAGGATCGGATCGGTGAGCGCTCCGGGCCGGTACTTCGTGGTGAGGACACGTGCGGGTGAAGGTGGTGGACAACCGAGCGTCTGCGGCGGACGTCCGGGTCTGGGGTCCACTGTGGTGACATAGGCAATCGATACGGTGGTGGTGTGAAGTTGGTGGTGCAGGTGAAGCTCCTGCCGACGCCCGGCGAGGCTGCGGCGTTGGAGGCGACCCTGCGGGCCTGCAACGCGGCAGCGTCCGACGTTGCGGTGATGGCGCGGGAGATCGGCTGTTACCGCAACTACGATCTGCGCCGGCACGCCTACCAGGGCATCAAGGACGGCTACGGGCTCGGCGCGCAGGCCGCTCAGCATGTCATTAAGAAGGTCGCCGACGTCTACAAGACGCTCGCGGGTAACCTCAAGGCCGGCAACTATGGCAAGCCCGGATCGAAGCGCCGCCGCAAGATCGAGACCAACCCGGTCATGTTCCGTTGGGACGCCGCCCAGCCCTACGACGCAAGGATGCTGTCGTGGCGGCACGACGCCCGCGTCGTGTCGATCTGGACGGTGCGAGGGCGGCTCAAACAGGTCGCGTTCACTGGTTCCTCCGATCAGATCAAGGCCGTGGAAACCCGTCCGGTCGGCGAGTGCGACCTGGTGCACCGGGACGGCATGTGGTTTCTGTACGTCACGGTTGAGGTGGACGAGCCGCAGGTCTATGAGCCGGACGGCTTCCTGGGCGTCGACATGGGGATCGCGAACATCGCCTACGACTCCGACGACACCCGTTACGCCGGGACCACGCTTAACGGCTACCGGCGCCGCCAGCAGCGGCTCCGGAAGCGGTTGCAGGAGAAAGGCACCAAGTCGGCGAAACGGGTCCTGGCCCGCCGCCGCCGGAAGGAAACGCGGCACACCGCGAACGTCAACCACACCATCGCCAAGAGCATCGTGACCGAGGCTGCACGCACCGGCCGCGGAATCGCCGTCGAGAAACTGACGGGGATCCGCGACCGGGTCCGGCTGAGGAAGCCCCAACGGGTCACGCTGCACTCTTGGGCGTTCCGCCAACTCGGCGCGTTCCTGGTCTACAAGGCGCGCCGGGCGGGTGTACCGCTGGTCGAGGTCGACCCCCGGTACACCTCCCAGACTTGTGCGACTTGCGGGTATCGGGACAAGCGGAACCGACCCAACCAGGAAACCTTCATCTGTCGGTCGTGCGGGGTCGTTGCCCACGCCGACCACAATGCGGCTCGCAACATCGCTTCACGTGGTGTCGCCAGCTGGGGCGCAGTCAATCGCCCGCACGCGGCCTAGCCTCGCAGCCAGCCAGGACAGCGATCCGCAAGCCCTCCCATTCATGGGCGGGTAGTTGACTCGAGGCCGAGGTCGCGGCGCAGCTTGGCGACGTGGCCGGTGGCCTTGACGTTGTAGAGCGCCCGCTCGATCTTGCCGTCCTCGTCGATGACGAAGGTGGAGCGGATCACGCCGGTCACGGTCTTGCCGTACATCTGCTTCTCGCCGTACGCGCCGTACGCGGTGAGCACGGCCTTGTCGGCGTCGGCGACCAGCGGGAAGGTGATGGCGTCCCGGTCGCGGAACTTGGCCAGCTTCTCCGGCTTGTCCGGCGAGATGCCGACCACCTCGTAGCCGGCGGCCTGGAGCGAGGCGAGCGAGTCGCGGAAGTCGCAGGCCTGCTTGGTGCAGCCGGGCGTCATGGCGGCGGGGTACGCGTACAGGATGACCTTGCGGCCGCGCAGGTCGGCCAGGGAGAGCGTCTCGCCGGTATCGGTGGAAAGGGTGAACTCGGGGGCGGGGTCGCCGGGGTTGAGGCGGTCGGTCATGGCCGAGACGATACCGCCGCCGGGGCGGCCGGGGCCGGTGGCGACGCGCCCGGGCGTGATGATCACCATGGCTTGTTGCAAGGGATTGGCAACAACGGCTCGCCGCAAATAAGCTCAGCGGGTGGAAAACCTGGCGATGCACATCTCGAACGGGATCATCGACGGTCCCGTCGCCGCGATCTTCGGGGCGCTCGCGCTCGCCGTGCTCACCTTCTGCGTGCTGCGCGGGCGCCGTGACCTGGACGACCGGCTGGCGCCGATGGCCGGCCTGGTGGCCGCGTTCATCTTCGCCGTGCAGATGCTCAACTTCCCGATCTTCACCGCCGGGGTCAGCGGTCACCTGCTCGGCGGCGCGCTCGCCGCGCTGCTGGTCGGCCCGTGGGTCGGGGCGCTCTGCGTCGCGGTGGTGCTGATCGTGCAGGCCCTGATCTTCGGCGACGGCGGGGTGGCGATGCTCGGCCTGAACATCACCAACATGGCGATCATCGGCACCGCTGCCGCGTACCTGCTGATCGCGCTGCTGCTGCGGGTGCTGCCGCGGACCAGGACCGGCCTCGCCGTCACCGCCTTCGTCGCCGGGCTGGTCAGCGTGGTCGTCGCCAGCCAGGGCTTCGTGCTGGAGTACTGGCTGGGCGGCACCACCGACCTGGGCGGCAACCTCGCCGGGCTGGCCGGCACGATGGCCGGCGTCCACCTGCTGATCGGCATCGGCGAGGGCCTGATCACCGCGACCACGGTGGTCACCGTCGCCAAGGTCCGCCCCGATCTGGTGTACGCGCTGCGGGCCCGCGGAGCGGCCGCGCCGGCCGGTGCCGCCGTCCCGGTCGCCGGAGGTGCCCGATGAGCCGCCGTTCGTGGCCGTTCCTCCTCGGCGGCCTGCTGGTCGCCCTGCTGCTCGCCGGGGTGGTGAGCAACTACGCCTCGCCGCACCCGGACGGGCTGGACTCGTCCCTGCTCAAGGGCTGCACGGTGGACGCCCAGGGGGAGATCACCGGGGGCAGTTGCCCGGCCCAGAAGTCGCAGCGGCACGAGTTGGCCGACAGCCCCCTCGCCGACTACGGCGTGCGGGGGATCGGCAACACCTTCCTCTCCACCGGCCTCTCCGGCGTCCTCGGCGTGCTGCTCACCTTCGCCCTCGGCGGCGGCCTGTTCTGGCTGGCCCGCCGCCGCGGCCCCTCGTCCGGTGGGACGGCCGACCCGGCCGGCGGCGACCGGGCCGCCTCCGGGGCCGGCGAGCGGCCGGCGTCGCGCCCCGGCAGTGCCGGCTGAAGGGGTCGCGACCGATGGGTGCCGGACACGCGCACGTCCTCTACCGGGAGTCCACCTCCCCGGTGCACCGCCTCCCGCCCGAGGTGAAGATCACCGCGATGGTGCTGTTCACCGTCGCGGTGGTCGCCACGCCGCGGGAGGCGTACTGGGCCTTCGGCGGGTACGCGGTGCTGGTCGCCGCCGTGGCCGCGCTGGCCCGGGTCGGCCCGCGCTGGCTGCTCAGCCGGGCGCTGATCGAGCTGCCGTTCGTGCTGTTCGCGTTCGCGCTGCCGTTCTTCGGCACCGGCGAACGGGTCGCGGTGGCCGGGTTGAGCCTCTCCGTGGACGGCCTGCACGGCGCGTGGAACATCCTGGCGAAGGGCACCCTCGGCGTACTCGCGTCGCTCCTGCTCGCGGCGACCACGACGACCCGTGACCTGATCGTCGGCCTGGACCGGCTGCGCTGCCCCCAGGTGCTCACCCAGATCGCCACCTTCATGCTGCGCTACCTGGACGTGCTGGTCGGCGAGGCCCGGCGGATGCGGGTGGCCCGGGTGTCCCGCGGCGACGACCCGCGGTTCCTCTGGCAGCTGCGCGGCTTCGCGGCCGGGGTGGGCGCGCTCTTCCTGCGGGCCTTCGAGCGCGGCGAGCGGGTCTACCTGGCCATGGTGTCGCGCGGCTACTCCGGCCGGATGCCGGCGGTCTGGCAGGGCGCGGGCGCGGCCACCGCCGGCCAGTGGGCGGCCGCCGCGACGGTGCCGGCCATCGCGGTCTGCATCGCCGCCGTCGCGAGCGTGCTGACATGATCGGGTACGTGCAGCAGCCGCCCTCCCTGGACGTGCGTGGCGTCCGGTACGCGTATCCGGACGGTCATGTCGCCCTGCACGGGGTGGACCTGACCGTGCCGCGCGGCGACCGGGTGGCGCTGCTCGGGCCGAACGGCGCCGGCAAGACCACCCTGGTGCTGCACCTCAACGGCATCCTCACCCCGACCGAGGGAACGGTCAGCGTCGGCGGGCTAACGGTCAGCCGCGACCGGGAGACCCTCGCCGAGATCCGGCGCCGGGTCGGCATCGTCTTCCAGGACCCGGACGATCAGCTCTTCCTGCCCACCGTCGCCGAGGACGTCGCGTTCGGCCCGGCGAACCTGGGGCTGCGCGGGGCGAAGCTGGCCGCCCGGGTCGACGAGGCGCTGGCCGCGGTCGGGATGAGCGAGCACCGGGACCGGGCGCCGCACCACCTCTCCTTCGGCCAGCGCCGCCGGGTCGCGGTGGCGACCGTACTCGCCATGCACCCGGAGATCCTGGTCCTCGACGAGCCGTCGTCGAACCTGGACCCGGCGGCGCGGCGGGAGCTGGCGGAGATCCTGCGCGGCCTCCCGGTGACCCTGCTGATGGTCACCCACGACCTGCCGTACGCGGCGGAGCTGTGCGGCCGTTCGGTGATCCTCGACACCGGCCGGATCGTCGCCGACGCCCCCACCCGGGACATCCTCACCGACGACGAGCTGCTGGCCACCCACCGCCTGGAGCTCCCGTACGCGTTCGACCCCCGCGCCGTCCCCGCTCCCTGACACCGCGCACGGCCCGCCCCGGCGGCCGCTCGCCAGCCCCGACCCGGGGTGGCCCGGGCGGTCGGCGCCGGCCTCCCGCGCCGAGTCGCGCTCGATCCTGGATGTAGCGCCCTCTGGCCGACACGAAGACCACTACTTCCCGGATCGAGCGCGATCATCCGCGGGGCCCGGGCCGCGACGGGGGCCTCAGCGAAGTGCGGGGGTCGCGGGGGAGGGCGTGGATCGCCAGTGAGCTGTCGCTGTCGGTCAACACGGTCAAGACCCACGTGCGCAACATCTACCGCAAGC
>NZ_JBSGJR010000431.1:0-6155 GCF_053605645.1 Micromonospora sp. NPDC003776 | reverse complement strand
GGCGTGCAGCAGCTTCTGCGGCACCGGCTTGCCGCTGGCGACCAGCCCGCGCACCGCGTCGACGCGGTGGCGGTCCATGCCCGCGGGCAGCAGCAGCGGCTCAGCGCCGGGCAGCGGGTCGGTGCCGGGTCGGCGCAGATGCTCGTTGATCGCATCGATCAGGGTGGGCACGATCACGTCGACGGCCGGGGTGTCCGGCACGGAGATCCGCTGGGCCGAACCGAGCCAGCCGGTGAGCGCCGCGAGACCCCGCCTGGCGGCGGCCCGCAGCTCGTCCCGGGGCACCTCGACCGGCGCCGTACCGGCCAGGGTGGCCAGCAGGGCCTCGACCGCGCTGAGGGACGGCACCAGGGCGTACCCCTCCGGCGCGCCCCACCCGCCGTCGGAGCGCTGCCCGTCGAGCAGGTGACGCAGCCGACGGTGGTGACCGGTGAGCCACGGGGCGAGGGCGACCAGCCGTCCGGTCTCGTACACCGAGGGGGTCTGCCGGCCGGCCGGGTCTCGGCTCATCCCGTCGAGCAACCCGGCCACCGACGAGCCGTCCGGATCCGCGCCGTCCCGGGGTACGGCGCGGGTGTCGAGCGCGTCGGTCACAGTGCCCCCCAGAAGTCGGCGGACCGGTAGAAGCCGCTGCTGAAGCCGATCTGCCGAGCCAGGTAGTCGGCCTGCTCGGGGCAGGTGGTGCGGAGCTCCGCCAGCAGCTCCCGGGCCCGGCCGACCAGCTCGTCGATCCGGAGCTCCACCTCGGCCCGGTCCTCGACAAGCAACAGCGCGTTCAGGTCACCCCAGCGCAGGTCCCGCTCGTACGTGCCCAGGTCGTTGACGAGGCGTAGGATCCGCTGGACCTCAGTGCTGGCCTCGATCAGCCGGTCCAGCTCGGCCAGGATGCCCGGGTCGCCGGAGTAGATCCAGTGGGTGACGTTGACCAGGGTGCAGGCCAGATTGTCGGCGTTGTCGAGGTACTCGGCGAGGCTCGGCAGCGGGCCGGGCTGGCCGTCCACCGTGGACCTATGCCGCCAGTCCCATTCCCGGGCCATCGCATCGAGCACCTTGCGCAGCTCGGTACGCCAGGCCGGACGGGCGTCGGCGAAGACGGGCACGGTGGCCAGTTCGTCACGCAGCTCCGCGAGGAGCCGGCTGAGCGGATCGTCGGGGCCCGGCGGCTCCCCGTCGGCCACCGCCAGGCAGCGGGCCCTGATCCGGTCGATCTCCTCCCGCGAGGTGGCCACGTAGTCGATCAGCCAGTCCAGCGCGAAGCCCCACAGCACCGCGCGGTTGGTGACCCGCAGGCGCGCCAAGTCGCACCAGGGCGCGCCGAAGGCGATCGCCGCCGCCACGTTGCTGAACAGCGCCGCGTCGAACGGTCGGGCCGGAAAGAGCTCGGGGTACGCGGCACCCACCTCGGCGAGGTCGCGCTGCCCCCGGGCGGCCAACGCCCAGATCCGGCCCTGCTCGGCCGCGGTACGCAGCTGGTCGTCGACGCCCTCCACCACTCCGGTCACCCGGCCACGCCCGGTGCCCGCTCGAGCGTCACCTCAACCCGCTCCTTGGGCCGCAGTGCTGCGGCGACCTTGATGCCGGGCAGCTGCGGGCGACACAGCCGGAACCGGTAGCGGCTGAGCACCGTGGCCACGATGAGCAGGGCCTCCAGGTAGAACAGGTGCATCCCGAGGCACTGGTGCGGGCCGCCGCCGAACGGGAAGTGGGCGTACCGGTGCCGCTTACGTGCCTGCTCCGGGGCGAACCGGTCCGGGTCGAACACCTGGGGCCGGTCCCAGAACATCGACATCCGGTGGGTGATCAGCGGGCTGACCACAAGGGTCGAGCCGGCGGGGATGCGGACATCGCCGATCACGTCCTCCTCGACCGCCCGCCGGGGAAAGAGCCAGCCGATCGGGTAGAGCCGGAGCAGTTCGTCGAGGACCTGCCGGGTGTAGCGCAGTTCCTTGAGGTGGACCTGGCGGACCGGCGCATCGCCGACCACCCGGTCGATCTCCTCCTGCAGCCGCGCGGCGACCTGTGGGTCCGCCTCAAGATGGGGCCAGAGCCAGGTGAGCACGGCGATGGTGGTCTCGGTGGTGGTGGCCACCATGGCCACGGTGTCGTTGCGGACCTGCCACTCCTCAAGCCGGTGGCCGTCCGGCGTACGACCGCGCCAGAGCGTCGAGATGATGTCGTCGCCGTCGGTCTCGGCCGTCTCCCGGCTGGCCCGGACGATGGGCAGCAGGGTGTCGTCGATGGTGCGCACGGCGCGGCGGAAGCTGCGGTCGCCGGGCATCGGCACGGCCAGCGGCGCCCACGGCACGGCGATTCGCGGCATCACCGAGGAGGCGATGGCGTCCTGCGCCTCCATGATCCGCATGGCCTGCGGCACCGAGACCTTGTCGGCGAAGAACACCCGCATGATCGCCTGACAGACGATTCGGGCCTGCTCGGTGCCCATGTCGACCGGCCGGCCGTCGGCGGCGGGGCCGTCCAGCTCGGCGACCGCCTGGTCAATCACCTCGGCCAGGCGGTCCACCAGGGAGTCGATCCGGCGGGCGGTGAACAGTGGCTGGAGTATGTGCCGGCTGTCCGTCCAGTGCCGGCCGTCGCTGAGGATGCCGTCGCCGAACAGCCGCTTGAGCGGACGCCACTGCAGGCCGTCACCGGCGCGGACATAGTTGTCGGCCCGCTCCCGGAGCACCCGCTGCAGGTGCTCGGGGTGGGTCACCAGGAACGGCCGGAACGAGCCGAGGTTGAGCCGGACGATCTCGCCGCCCGATCGCTCCCCGAAGCTCACCAGCCCCTGGGCCGGGTCACGAACCAGGCTGGGCAGGACGTGGCGGAGCGGTACGGACCCCGCTCGCCTGGCGCGGATCGCCGTGGCTGCTGCTCCCACGTGCGATGAACCCCCTTCTGACGACGGTACGTCGCGGACCGACTATGTCGAGTGACGGTTCCGGGAAGCATGCCATCGTCACGAGAGCCTTCTCTAGACGAGAGCAGAGAAATTTTCGCGCAGAGATGTTTAACGCTCCACTAGAGAGCAATGGTGAGAAAGGTCACGCGCGCATTTCCCACCGGTGCCGGTCACGTTGCCGAAGCCGAGTCCCGGCTCCACGCTCCGGTGCCGCAACCCGGTACGACCACCCAGGCAGCTCGCCGGCGGACCCGGCGACGGGCAGCGCGTACCGCTGGGGCGGGCAGCGCGTACCGCTGGGCGGCCGGTGACGGCCCGCGACGACGCGGCGCCGGCGGGGCGGAAGGCACAGACGGCGGCGGTCATGGCGGGGCGACATGTCGCCCCGGCACCGGGCCACCACCCGTATCACCGTGCCCGGCGGACCGGCGGCGGGGAGAACGCGGGCGCGGCCCGGCGCCCTGTGCCAGGCTCATGGTCATGGACGACAAGACCATCCTGAACCGGATCTCCGAGCTCGTCGACGAGGAGCACCGGCTGCGCTCGGCCGCGCAGGAGAACGAGGCCGGCACCGACGACGCGGCCCGGGAGCGACTGCGGGCCCTGGAGGAGTCCCTCGACCAGTGCTGGGACCTGCTGCGCCGCCGGCGGGCGGCCCGCCAGGCGCACGGCGACCCGGACGCCCAGGGCGAACGCCCCCTGTCGGAGGTCGAGCGCTACCTCCAGTGACCTGCGGTCCCCCGGCACGGGCCGGGGGACCACGTGCCGGCGTCCCGGGCGGATGCTCCCCACCCGGGACGCGACTCGCTCAGCGGATCCCCGCCTCCCGCAGCAGCAGCCCGGTCAGCTCGGCCGGGTCGGCGGCCGCCGCGGGCAGGCCCCGGGCGGCGAACCAGGTGCCGACCACCCGGACGTCCCGGGCGAGGAACTCGGGTCCCTGCGGGTTGGCCACCACGTCGACCACCTGCGGCAGGTCGATCATGACCAGCCGCCCCCGGTGCACCAGGAGGTTGTACGGCGACAGGTCGCCGTGGGCGTAGCCGGCCCGGGCCAGCACCGCCAGGGCGTCGACCAGTTGCTCCCACAGGTCACGCAGCTCGGCGCCCTCGGGCCGCAGCTGGGCCAGCCGCGGGGCGGCCTGCCCCTCCCCGGCGTCGCCGATGAACTCCAGCATCAGCTCGGTGCCGAGCAGCTGCACCGGGTACGGCACGGCGATCCGACCGGAGTCGGCGCCGATCTCCCAGAGCCGGGACAGGGCGCCGAACTCGGCCGCCGCCCACTGCCCGGCGATCATCTGCCGGCCGAACGTGGTCCGTCCGGCCATCGCCCGCATCTCCCGGGACCGGCGGACCCGGCGTCCCTCCAGATAGCCGGCGTCCCGGTGGAACAGCCGGTGCTGGGGGTCCCGGTAACGCTTGGCCGCCAACAGGCAGGAGCGGTCGGTGTCCGGCACGGCCCGGCGGACCAGGTGGACGTCCGCCTCCTTGCCGGTCTTGAGCACGCCCAGTTCGGTGTCCCGGGCGGCCAGCTCGGTGACCAGCCAGTCGGGATGGGGTTCGGGCCCGTGCACGGCCCCGTCCCACGAGGACCAGGCGTCCTCGGGGGCGGGCTCGTCGTCGGGTTCGCTCAGGACCGGCTCAGTGTGCCGGCCCCGCTTCAGGAAGGAGGGCTCGTCGTCGTCGAAGCGGCTCTTGCCGCGGCCACGGCGCTGCGGCGCCGGGAGGTCGTGTTCGCGCACGGGTGGGTTGATCCTTCGATCGAGGCTGATGGAGGCAGGTGGAACGACCCTGCAAAGACGGCCATGACCGACCTCCTCTCCTCGACCGGGCGCCGCCCGGCTTGCGCCCTCGCGCGGCCCCATGCTCACCGCAGCGGGCGGGCGGGTCAACCGATTTAACCGGCCAGCACCGTGGCCACCGCCGCGATCAGGCCGTCCACCGTGCGGGTGGGGGCGAACCGGGCGTCCGACCAGCGGCGGCCGCGGTGCAGCCAGACGCTCGGCAGGCCGACCGCGCTCGCCCCGCCGATGTCCGCCTCCGGGCTGTCCCCCACCACCCAGGCGCCGCGCAGCGGCATCCGCACCCGCTGAGCGGCGAGCGCGAAGATCCGAGGGTTGGGCTTGCTCACCCCGGCCTCCTCCGAGATCACCCAGTCAGCGACGTACCGGTCCAGGCCGGTACGGCGGATCTTCGGCTCCTGCTGGCGCACCACGCCGTTGGTGACCACCACCGGCACCCAGCCGGCGTCGTCGGCGATCCGCAGCGCGCAGGCGACCAGCGGGTCCAGCCGGGTGTTCGCCACCACCCCGTCGTGCAACTCCTCGACCAGGTCGATAGAGGGGATGCGCAGCGCGTACCGGTCCCGGATCGCGTCCGCCACGTCCCACCGGTCGGTGAGCCCGTCGGCGTCGACGGAGAGCAACCAGTCGATGTCCCCGGGCGGCGCGCCGACGCCCGCCAGGAACCGCTCACCCCACGCGCGGAACGGGCCCGCGCGGTCGAGCAGGGTGTTGTCCAGATCGAGCAGGAGGAGCGGCACGCGGGCACCTTACGGGACCGAGGTGTACGACCGACAGGGCCGAGGGGCCGCCGCCGTCCGTCAGGCCGACAGGGTCGTTCGGGGGAGCCCCTGGTCGGGCAGGCGGTCGGCGAGCATGGTGTGCGCGGCCCGGGTCGCCGCCAGGGCGGCCGGGTCGAGCGTGGCCACCAGCACGTCCTCCCCGGTGTCCGCGCCCCGGGCCAGTGGCCGCCCCTCCGGGTCGTACACGGCGGCGCCCCCGTTGAAGCGCCACGGGTCGGCGCCGTCGACGGCGTTGGCGAAGACCACGTACATGGTGTTGTCCAGGGCGCGGGCGGCGTAGTAGAGGTCGCGCCGGTGCGCCGAGCCGGCCAGGTAGCCGCTCGGGCAGAGATAGCCGTGCGCCTGGTCGTCGGCGGCGGCACGGCCGTGCTCCGGGAAGCAGCCGTCGTAGCAGATGCCGAGGCCGAGCCGCCAGCCCTCGACCACCAGGGTGGCGCCGCGCCGGCCGGCGTCGAACAGCTCGCGCTCGCCACTCCAGAGCTGCTGCTTGTCGTACCCGACCCGGACCGCGCCGGTCGGGTCGACCACCAGGGCGGAGATGGTGCGCCGCCCGTCCGGGTGCCGGACCGCCGCACCCACCACCACCGTCGTCCCGCCGTCCCGGGCGGCCGCGCGCATCGGGTCCAGCCGCGGGTCGTCGACCCGGCCGTCCCCGTCCGTGGTTAGGTCGGTG
>NZ_JBSGJR010000430.1:0-6171 GCF_053605645.1 Micromonospora sp. NPDC003776 | reverse complement strand
GCCGGCCACCGTGGGCGCGGTGAAGGCGGCGTCGTTGGCGCGCTGCCGGGCCGGGTCCCAGAACGGCGCGTACGGCCCCTCCGGCCGGCCGACCATCCGGGGCGCGAACGCCCACCCCTCCACCAGCACCGAGCGCTGCGCGTAGCCGCTGAGCCAGAACGAACGCGCGTCGCACCAGCCGTCCACCACCGCCCGACAGTGCACATTGGTGGCCAGCACGTCATCGGGGCCGCTGTGCGCGTAGACCCAGCGGGCCGCCTCGACCCGGGACGCCGGCATGGCCACCACCGGGTAGGCGCCGCCGTTCGGATGGTGCCGGGCCGCCACGGCGTCCAGCACCAGGCCGGGCGCCCCGGCGGCCAGCACGGCGGTGAGCAGCAGCAGGCCGCCCCGGCCGGCCAGCCCGGGCCAGCGCCCGACCAGCGCCGGCCAGCACAGGGCCACCACCAGCGCCGCCGCGGCCCGCACGCCGGCCCAGCAGAGCAGCGGCAGCACCGGGGCGTACGCCGGGGTGGCCGGCGTGCTGGTCGCGGCGCCGAGCTGGACCGCGGTGAGCAGCCCGGCGAACCCGGCGGTCGCGGCGGCGAGCAGCCGGCGGCCGCGGGCGGAGAGGGCGGCCCGGTCGGCGACCTCGGCCCAGCCCCAGGCGGACAGCAGCACCCCGAACGCGAACCCGCTCCGGGTGAAGTACTGGTTGCTGCTGCCCGGGTGGCCGACCAGCAGGTAGATGGCCGGCCCGGCGAGCGCGCCACCGAGCAGGAACACCTGCACCGGCTCCAGCCGCCCGCGACGCACCCGCAGCAGCGCCACCACCCCGGCCAGCCGGAGCTGCAGGCTGAGCAGGAACGCCACGAACACCCCCGCCCAGACCAGCGCGGTGAAGCCGGCCGAGCGCCCGGCCGGCAGGTAGGGGCGCAGCCCGGAGAACGGGTCGACGGTCACCCCGTGACTGGTGAAGGCGAAGAGCACCGCGGTGGCGAAGAGCTGCGCGGCCACGGCCAGCCCGGCGGCGACCAGCACCGCCCGGGGCACCCGGCGGCGGGTCACCAGCGCCACCGCCCCGGTGGCGGCGAGCGCGGCCAGCACCACGGGCAGCGAGCTGGCCTTCGCGCCGGTCGAGGCGGCCAGGAAGAGCACCACCAGCACCCAGGCGCCCCGGCCGAGCGCCGGCACGGCCACCCCGCGGGCCCGGCCGACGACCTCGCCGAGCGCGGCGAGCAACGGCAGCAGCAGCACCCAGCTGTACGTCATCGACGGGCTGCCCCAGACGATGAAGGTGGCCTGGGTGCCGAAGAGCTGCCGCCAGCCGTTCTCGAAGCCGAACTCGCCGACGGTGAACATCAGCCCGGCGGCCACCACCCCGGCGTACGGCCGGCCGGTGATCCGCCAGCCCACCACCGCGACCAGCACCGCCGCCAGGGCGCACAGCGCCGGCACGCCGAGCCGGAAGAAGACCGTGGGCAGGTCGACGCCGCTGACCAGGCTGGTCGCGGCCAGGTGGGCGAAGCCGAACCAGTGGTAGTGCAGCGGCTCGCCGACGGCCTGCGGCACGTCCAGCGGCACCTGGTGGGTGGCCGCCCCGGCCAGGGAGAGCTGGAACGCCAGGTCGATGTACTGGGCCTGCCCCTCGTCGGTGGGCAGCACCGGGTTGACCGCGAGGAAGGACTGGTGGAGGTAGAGGGTGAACCCGGCGACCACCCCGGCCAGGGACCACGCCCACCCGGACGGCACGGTGGTGGTGTAGCGCACCCGCCAGTGCCGGCGCAGGCGGGGCACGGCGGCGAACGGCACCAGTACCGCGAGCGGCCAGAACCGCAGCCCCCCGGGCACGCCGAGGCCCGTGCACACCGCCCACGCGGCCAGCTCCAGGACCAGACCGACGGCGGCACCCATGGCCAGGTCCTCGACCAGGGTGTACGCGCGGCGGCGCAGCGCGCGGAACACCAGCGTCCCGGGCAGCAGCACGGCCAGCAGCGCGTACCCGGTCCAGCGGGCGAGGGCGGTGACCGGGGTGCCGGCGACGAGCAGCACGGCGGCGACGACGGCGTACCCGGCCACGGCCGGGGCGTAGCGGAGCACGGTCGGGCGGCGGCGCGGGTCGACGGTGGACGGGGTGGCATCCCCGGCGGCGAGGACGGTCACCGCAGGGTGTCGGCCAGCTCGGCGGCGTCCGGCCGGACCGGTTCCCCGTCGGCACTGTCGCCGGCCACCACGTACGCCGGGCGGCCCTGGACCAGCGTGTAGATCCGGGCCACGTACTCGCCGAGCAGGCCGAGGCAGAGCAGCTGCACCGCGCCGAGGAAGAGGATCGCCACGTACAGGGAGGGCCAGCCGCTGACCGTGGCCCCGGCGAACCAGGCCAGCACCGCGATCACCACGAGCACCCCGCAGACCGCCACGCCGGCCAGGCCCAACCAGGTGGCCACCCGCAGCGGGGCGGCGGAGAAGCTGGTGACGCTCTCGGCGGCCAGGCCGGCCATCCGGGAGAGCGGGTACTTCGTCCGCCCGGCGGCCCGCTCCTGCCGCTCGTAGCGGACCTCGCCGCTGGGGAAGCCGAGCCAGGGCACCACCAGCCGGAGCACCGGGTTGCGCTCGGGCAGCTCCCGCAGCGCCTCCACGACCGCGCGGCTGAGCAGCCGGAAGTCGCCGGCCTGCCCGGGCACCTGCCGGCCGACCAGCCGCCGGATCAGCCGGTAGTAGCCGGCCGCGGTCCACCGCTTGAACCGGGTGTCAAGGCTGCGGTCGGCCCGGACGCCGTAGACCACGTCCAGCCCCTCGGCCCGCGCCCGCCGGAGCATCTCGGCGATCACCTCGGGCGGGTCCTGGAGATCGGCGTCGATGCTGGCCACGTATCCGCCGCGGGCCCGGAGCAGCCCCGCGTGCAGGGCCGCCTGGTGGCCGCTGTTGCGGCGCAACCGCAGCACGCGCAGCTCGGGCCAGCCGGCCCGGAGCACGGCCAGTGCCGCGGCGCTCCCGTCGGTGCTGCCGTCGTCGACCGCCACCACCTCGTACGCCTCACCGAGCCCGTCGAGGACGCCGCGCAACCGCTCGGCGAGCAGCGGCAGCACGTCCTGCTCGTTGAAGATCGGCACCACCACGGAGAGGGCCGGCTGCGGTGCGGTCACGGCGCTCGACCTTCCGTTCCCCGGCGACGGTGGACGGGGCAGACGCTACCAGCGGGCCGGTCGCGCCCGGGGCCCGTCAGCGGCCATCGTGCCGGGTCAGGTGCCGCAGACGGTGGCGGGCAGGCCGGGTACCGGCACCGGCGACCGGCCGTCCGGACGGGCCTTGCCGGCGAGCACCTGGGCCAGCCCCGTCATCGACGCCCGGCTGGAGGAGTACGTCGCCAGCAGCGTCGGCGACTTCGCGCCGGCCAGCACGTACGGGGTGTCCATGGCCACCGTCACGGCGGCGTCGGCGCGCAGGTCCCCGGCGGCGTCGCCGTACCCGACGAGGTGCACCACGGTTCCGCCGCTCGGCACCACCTTCACCCCGGCGGTGGTGAGCGCCTCGGTCAGCGCCGCCCGGGTCTGCTCGCGACCGGCGGAGGAGGTGACGGTGACCGGACCGGGGACCGGGGCGCCGCAGGTGCCGCGCAGCATGGTGACCGCGGCCGCCGCCAGGGCTCCGGCGGCCTTCTGGTGCTCGGCGCCGCCCAGGGTGGACAGGTCCGGGGTGGGCCGGCCGGCGAGGGTGAACTTCATGGTCAGCACCCGGGTCACCGCGTCGACCAGCCGGGCCCGGGGCAGCGAGCCGTCCTTCAGCGCGGCGAGCAGGCCGTCGTAGGCCTGGCCCACGTTCGGGGTCATCAGGATGAGGTCGTTGCCGGCGTTCAACGCGCGGACCGCGGCCTCCCCCGGCGACCAGCGCTTGGCCGGCGCCATGTTCATCCCGTCGGTGATCACCACGCCCTGGAAGCCGAGCTGGCCGCGGAGCACGTCGGTGAGGAGCTTGTGCGAGAAGGTGGCCGGGGTCCCCGGGTCGACGGCCTTGACGTCGAGGTGGGCGGACATCACCGCCAACGCACCGGCGTCGATCCCGGCGCGGAACGGCGGGAACGCGAGGCGGTCCAGCTCGGCCCGGGACTGACCGACCACGGGCAGGTCCTTGTGCGAGTCGGCGGCGGTCAGGCCGTGCCCGGGGAAGTGCTTGACGCTCGCCGCCACCCCCTCGGCCTGCAGCCCGCGGACCGCGCCGGCCACCTGCTCGGCGGCGTTCTTCGGGTCGGACCCGAAGGAACGGGAGCCGATCACCGTGCTCGAGGTGGCCAGCACGTCGGCGACCGGGGCGAAGTCCAGGTTGATCCCCATCGCGGCCAGCTCGGCGCCGGCCGCCCGCCACGCCGCCTCGGTCAGCGCCGGGTCGCCGGCCGCGCCGGCGGCGAGCGGGCTGGGCAGCAGGGTCACGCCGTCGGTGATCCGGGTCACCACGCCGTACTCCTGGTCGGTGCCGATCAGGAAGGGTGCGGCACCGGCGGGGAGCTTGCCGGCGGCGGCGCGCAGGCCCGTGGTCAGCTCGCGGACCTGCTTCGGGTTGTCGACGTTGGTGGTCTCCTGGTTGGCGGAGGTGGGGTCGTCGGCGCTGAAGCCGACCAGGATCACCCCGCCCAGCCGGTACTTCGCCACCATCTCGGCGGGGGTGTCGACCCCGGCGAGGGCGCGGTTGCCGGCGGCGGATCCCGGCGAGACCCGGGTCGCCGAGTCGCCGTACGCGTAGGGCATCAGCACCTGGCCGACCAGGTCCTCGTCGGAGAGGGTGCGGACCAGGGCCTCGGCGCGGCCCTTCGGGTCGGTCGGGGTCGGGGCCGGGATGGCCGGGGACCCGCTGGTCGAGGCGCTGGGCGCCGCTCGGCCGGGTGCCTTCGTGCAACCGGAGCCGAGCAGCACCAGCAGTGCCGCGAGCACGAGCAAGGTACGTCGCGGGGTGGTCGACACGGGGCCCATCCCACCAGGGTCCGCGTATCAGGGCAACTTGACCCGGGTCAGCCCACTCTGGTGAGCAGGGTCACGGGAGCGCCGTCCCCGGCGTACCGGTACGGCTCCAGTTCGGCGTCCCAGGCGGTGCCGAGCGCCTTGTCCAGGGCGTGGGCGAGGGCCTCCGGGGCCCGGGCGGAGGCCATGATGGCCCGCAGCCGGTCCTCGCCGAGCTGGATGTCGCCGGCCGCCCCGACGGTGGCGCGGAACAGGCCGCGGCCGGGGACGTACATGAACCGCTCGCCGTCGACGCCCGGACTCGGCTCCTCGGTCACCTCGAAACGGATCATGGGCCACTGCCGGAGGGCAGCAGCCAGCTCGGCGCCCGTCCCCGGGCTGCCGGTCCATCCGCACTCGGCGCGCCGGGCGCCGGGATCGACGGGCTGGGCCGTCCAGTGCAGGTTGACCGGCGCGGCGAGGACGCGCGCGATCGCCCACTCGACGTGCGAGCACACGGCGAGCGGGGTCGAGTGGACGTATACGACGCCACGCGTTGGCACGGTGACCTCCCGGTGAGCGAGGTGCGTCTTCCCCTACGACCTCGTCCGTCCGAGTGGTGCCGTGAAACACATGATGACTGCTGTGACGGATGGTGCGCCAGCGAATCGGAAAATTCGCCGGGCCCGGGACCGGGAAATACCCGGGCGGCTGACCTGGTTGACCCCTCTGACGGCGCGATGACCAGCCAGGCGTCGAGGTCGTGTACAGTTCTCTGGGCGGTTCTGTGCCGCCGTACATCTTCGCGGGCCGAGGCTCATCCGGGCGTCACCCGCAACAGCCCCCGGACGTTTAAGTCCTCCCGTACGTCTGCAAGGAGTACCTCCGTGGCGAGCAACACCTCTAAGACCGCGCGCGCGTCAGTCCGGGCCGGCCAGGCTGGCCAGGGTGGCGCCCTCAGCGTTCTGGGCGAGTTCAAGTACCTCATCCCGCTGAACGGCGGCAAGCACGCCTACGTGCGCAACCTGACCAACGGCAAGACCGCGCACCTGCGCACCGACTCCGAGGCCTTCGTCGAGGAGATCCGGGTGCTGGCCGCCGCCGGCCACGCCGCCAAGATCCGCGCTGAGATCAACGGCCTGGCCGCGGCCCACCCGGAGCACGGCTGGGACAAGACCGAGAAGCGTCTCGTCGAGGCCGGCGTCTTCGAGGGCTGAGCCCTCACCCGCGTCACCACGAACCGCCCGCCGGGGGTCACCCG
>NZ_JBSGJR010000429.1:0-6210 GCF_053605645.1 Micromonospora sp. NPDC003776 | reverse complement strand
CTTCAGGAAGTGGATCTGGTTGTTGTTCCGCGCCGCCGGGTCGTCGTTGTTCCAGAAGGGATGGCCGGCGGCGGTGGTCGGGACCAGCGTGCCGGTGCCGCTGCACCACGACCGCGAGCACCGCGCCGCCGAACGCCCCGCCGAGCTGCTGGAAGATCCGGATCGCGCTGGTCGCCCGCGGGATCGCCGGCGCCGGCAGCCTCCGGTAGGGGCTGGCCAGCACCGGCACGATGGTGGCCCCCATGCCGACGCCGGTGACCGCGAGCGCCGCGGCGAGCAGCAGTTGGCTGGTGTCGGCGGCGACCCGGGTGTAGGTGAGCGTCCCGGCGGCGGCCACCGTCAGGCCGGCCAGCACGATCGGCCGGGGACCCATCCGGTCGGTCAGGCGTCCGGCGGTGACCAGGCCGAACGCCATGCCGACGCCCTGCGGAGCGAGCAGCAGCCCGGCGTGCAGCGCGGACGCTCCGCGCACCTGCTGCTGGTAGAGCGGCAGCAGGATGATCGCGCCGTACAGGGCGATACCGGATAGGAACACCACTGCCGCGCAGGCGGCGAACGTCCGGTCGGCCAGCAGCCGCAGGTCGATCAGTGGTTCCCGCCGGGTGCACAGGGCGTGCAGGGCGAAACCGACCAGCAGGGCGACCCCGAGGCCGAGGGCGAGGAGGACCGCTGGGTCGTCGAAACGGCCGTGCCGGCCGGCCTCGGCGAGGCCGTAGACCAGCGCGGCGCAGCCGGGCGGCAGCAGCGCCAGGCCGAGCAGATCCAGCGGCGCGGCGCCGGTGGGCCGGGCATCGGGTAGCACCCGCCGGGCCAGCAGCAGCCCGGCCAGGCAGACCGGCACGTTGACGAAGAAGATCCAGCGCCAGTTCAGGTCGGTGACGATGAGCCCGCCGAGGACCGGGCCGAGGACGGGGCCGAGCATGGCCGGGATGCCGATGGCCGCCATCACCCGGCCGAGCCGGTCGGGCCCGGCGGCCTGGGCGAGAATGGTCTGCGCCAGCGGTACGAGCATCCCGCCGCCGACGCCCTGCACCACGCGGAAGGCGATCAGGCTGCCGGCGGACCAGGCGAACCCGGACAGCAGCGAGCCGAGCAGGAATCCGGCGAGGCTGCACGTCCAGAGCGCCCGGGTGCCGTAGCGGTCGGCGGCCCAGCCGGTCAGCGGGATCATGGTGGTCATCGCCAGCAGGTAGCCGGTGCCCACCCACTGGATGGTGGGCAGGCCCGCGTCGAACTCCCGCAGCAGCGTGTTGACGGCGACGTTGGTCATGGTGGCGTCGAGCTGGACGGCGAACGCGCCCAGCATGATCACACCGACGAGCCGGAGCAGGTCCGGCGGTATGCCCGCGGCGGGCGCCGGCGCTGCACGGGTCTGGTCCATCCCGTTCACTCCTCACGCGTGCGGTAAATGCTTACTGCGGTGGGTCGGGTATCGCCGCGGATCGCCCTGGCCGCGGCTCAGCGGCCCGGGAGGGGCCCGGTCATCCCGTCGAGCAACTGGCCGACGACCCGGTCCCGCAGCGCGGGGCCGGCGGGCCCGGTCTCGGCCGCGAACGGCGGGGCGAAGATCTGCCACGAGACGAGCGCACCCATTGCCGTGGCGTACGCGACCTCGAACGGGCAGTCGGCCCGGAAGACCCCCTCCCGCTGGCCGCGTTCGTACAGCTCGCGGATGGCCTTGGGAAGCTGGTCGGCGGTGGGCAGGGACAGCAGCCGGGCCCCGCTGAGCGACTCGTGCAGCATCAGGGCGAGCAGCCGGGGGCGGGCGCGCAGGATGTCAAAGAACCCGACGAACGCCACCCGCATCCCGTCGTACGGGTCGAGGGCGACAGCCCGTTCCAGTACCGGCGCCCACGCGGACCCGAGGCCGGCGCGCTGCTCGTCGATGACGGCCGCGTAGAGCCCCTCCTTGCTGCCGAAATGGTGGTAGATCATGCGTTCGTTGACACCTGCGCGCTTGACGATCGCCTGCACCCGGGTGCCGTGCAGCCCGGTGCGGGCGAACTCCTCCGCCGCCGCGTCGAGCAGGGCCGCCCGGCTGTCACTCATGCAGTAAGTATTTACCGAACCGGGGCGGCGGGGCAACCCTGACTCAACCGATCGCAGCCTGCCAGGTCCACCCGGTACGCCGTGGCCGGTCCCCGAGCGCCGCCCGGCCGGTCATCCAGAGCAGCACCGGCGCCGGCTCGCCGACCGGCGCATCGGGGAAGAGCCGGGCCAACACCCCGGCGCAGAGCGGTTCCGGCGGCGCCCACCGCAGGCCGAGCCCCCGGGTGAGGTCGTGGGTGTGCAGCAGGACCTCCGCCACCCCCATGGCGGCGAACCCACCCGGATCGCAGGGCCCCCAGTGCCAGGCCCGGGTGGCCGGGTCGGCGGTGTCCACGGCGGCGGCCAGCACGCCACCGGCGGCGGTCACCACGGCCAGCAGGTCGGCGGGCGTCGCGTTGGGGCGTACCCGCAGGTCGAACGGGAGGTACGCGGTGGCGGCCCGCCCGGCCACCTGGCCGGCGTAGGCGACCAGGTCGTGCGCGACATGCGCGGCCGTCGTCCAGCAGGGCCACTCCAGGTCACCGGCCCGGACCGTCCAATCCCGGTCGGT
Organism: Micromonospora sp. NPDC003776; assembly: GCF_053605645.1. Classification (NCBI taxonomy): domain Bacteria; kingdom Bacillati; phylum Actinomycetota; class Actinomycetes; order Micromonosporales; family Micromonosporaceae; genus Micromonospora; species Micromonospora sp. NPDC003776. Next base: position 3,611 of record NZ_JBSGJR010000429.1, on the reverse strand, counting down.
GGCTCCGGCGAGCACCCGGGTCATCTCGGCCACCGCCGCCCGTACGTCCGCTCCGGTCATCCCCGCCACGGCCCCGACCCTGCCATCGATCCCTGCGTCCGACCAGCCGGCGGGGCGACCGACCTCGGTGTCGTCGCCGCCCGCGCCAGCACCCCGGCGGCCGCCCGTCCGGTCCAGGTCCTCACCAGGGCAGCGGCCCGGCCGCGTCGAAGTAGCCGCCGGTCGGGCCGTCGGGGCCCACCTGGGCCATCCGGACGATGATCTCGGCACCCTCCGCGACGCTCTGGACACCCGTGTGCCCGTTCAGGTCGGTCGCCGTGAAACCGGGTTCCACCGCGTTGATCCGCAGGGCCGGGAACGCCTTCGCGTACTGCACCGTCATCATGTTGACCGCGGCCTTCGACGCCGGGTAGGCGACCCCGGGGTACGCGTAGGCCGGGTCGCCCGGGTCGGTGACCCGGGTCAGCGAGGCCAGCCCGCTGCTCACGTTGACCACCACCGGCGCGGCGGAACGCCGCAACAGCGGCAGGAAGGCGTGGGTCACGCGGACCAGGCCGAAGACGTTCGTCTCGAACAGCGACCGCATCAGCTCGGGGGTCGTCTCCCCGGCGCCGGCCACCCCGTTGCCCGTCGTACGCGCCTCGACGCCGGCGTTGTTGACCAGTACGTCCAGGCCGCCGGCCGCCCCGATGGTCCGTACCGCCGCCACAACGGATTCCTCGTCGGTGACATCGAGCAGGACCAGCCGTGCGCCCAACTGCTCGGCGGCCCGCCGCCCGCGCTCGGCGTCACGGCTGCCGATCCAGACGCGGTGGCCCGCAGCGGTGAGCCGGCGGGCGGTCTCGAAGCCGAGGCCCTTGTTCGCTCCGGTGATCAATGTTGTCGTCATGCTCCCAGCCTGCGGCGACGGCGGGCGGCCACCCAGGCGTCCCGTCTTCCTGGGATTGCGGGTACCAGTCAGGGCGGCGACCGGCGGGGCAGACTGGTGGACGTGACGACGGGGGAGTTCGGGCGGGCGGTGCGCCGCTGGCGCGACCGGGTGCCACCCGCCGCCGCTGGGCTGCCGGCCGGTGGCCAGCGACGCGCGCCGGGGCTGCGCCGGGAGGAGCTGGCCCTGTTGGCCGGGATCTCCGTGGACTACCTCACCCGCCTCGAGCAGGGCCGCGCGTCCCATCCCTCGGTGCAGGTCGTCGAGGCCCTGGTCCGGGCGCTGCGGCTGGCGCGGGCCGAGCGGGCGCACCTGTACCGGCTGGCCGGGTTCGCGCCGCCGGGCCCGGAGACCGTGCCCGTCGAGATCACCCCGAGCGTGCAGCGGCTGCTGGACCGGCTGACCGGGACACCGGTCGCGGTCTACGACGCGTCCTGGACGCTGCTGCTGGCCAACCTGCCGTACGCGGCACTGATGGGTGATTCATCCGATTGGCGGGGCAGCCAGCGCAACGGGGTGTGGCGACATTTCCTCGGTGCCGGTGGCCGGGTCCGGCACACCCCGGAGTCCCGGCGCGCCTTCGAGGCGGCGGTGGTCGCCGACCTGCGTGCGGCCGCCGATCGCTACCCGGCGGACCAGCAGCTGTCGCGGCTGGTGGCGGAGCTGCGGGCGGGCAGCCAGCGGTTCGCCGAGCTGTGGGACGCGGGCGCGGTGGGCCGGCACGACGCGGCCCGGAAGACGATCGATCATCCGCAGGTGGGCGCGCTGACCCTGGACTGCGACGTGCTGACCGTGGCGGGCAGTGACCTGCGCATCATGATCTACACCGCCGAGCCGGGTACCGCGGACGCGGACCGCCTGGCCCTGCTCACCGTCCTGGGCATCCAGTCCCTCGCCAGCTGAACCGCCCACGTCCCCGCCGGAACGGCGTCGAGTGTCGAGAATCAGGTGCTGGCTCCGTCCCAGGGACATGAGCGGCCACGAGGGCCGCGTACGGACGAAGGAGAACCACCGTGAAGTACCTGCTGCTGAAGCACTACCGGGGCGGCCCGGCCCCCACCGTCGACTTCCCGCCGATGGACCGGTGGACGCCGGAGGAGGTCGACGCGCACATCCAGTTCATGCAGGACTTCGCCGACCGGTTGCGGGAGACGGGTGAGTTCGTCAGCGAACAGGCGTTGGCGCCGGAGGGCAGGTTCGTGCGGTACGACGGCGAGGGCCGCCCACCGGTGGTCGACGGCCCGTTCCCCGAGACCAAGGACCTGATCGCCGGCTGGATGATCATCGACGTGGAGTCCTGGGATCGCGCGGTCCAGCTCGCCGGGGAGCTCTCCGCCGCTCCCGGCCCCCGCGGCGAGCCCCTCCACGAGTGGCTCGAGGTCCGGCCGTGCTTCGCCGAGTTGCCCACCGTCGCGGAGTGAACGAGTCGCTGGTACGGGAGCTGGTGCCGGCGGTGATCGGCGTCCTCGTCCGGCGCGGAGCCGACTTCGCGTCGGCCGAGGACGCCGTCCAGGAGGCCCTGATCCGCGCGCTGGAGACCTGGCCGGACGATCCACCGCGTGATCCGAAGGCCTGGCTCGTCGCGGTCGCGTGGCGCAAGTTCCTCGACGCGGCCCGGGCCGAGGCGTCGCGGCGGGGGCGGGAAATCGCCGTGGAGATCGAGCCGTCCGTCGGTCCGGTGTCCGCCACGGACGACACCTTGCGGCTCTACTTCCTGTGTGCGCATCCCACCCTGCCGCCGGCCTCGGCCGTCGCTCTGACGCTGCGCGCGGTCGGTGGCCTGACCACCCGGCAGATCGCGGCGGCGCACCTCGTCCCCGAGGCGACCATGGCGCAGCGGATCAGTCGGGCCAAGCGACGGATCGCTGGGCTGCCGCTCGACCAGCCCGGCGACCTGGCAACCGTGCTGCGCGTGCTGTACCTGGTCTTCAACGAGGGGTACGGGGGAGACGTCGACCTGGCCGCCGAGGCGATCCGGCTCACCCGCCAGCTGGCCGCCCTGACCGACGAGCCCGAGGCCGCCGGGCTGCTCGCGCTCATGCTGCTGCACCATGCGCGCCGGGCCTCCCGCACCGGCCCCGGAGGTCGTCTGGTGCCGCTGCGTGAGCAGGACCGGTCGCGCTGGGACACCGGCCTGATCGCCGAGGGGGTGCGGATCCTGCAGGCCGCGCTGGCCCGCGACCGGCTGGGCGAATACCAGGCACAGGCCGCGATCGCGGCCCTGCACGCCGACGCCCGGACGGCCGCCGAGACGGACTGGGTGCAGATCGTCGAGTGGTACGACGAGCTGCTGCGGCTCACCGGCAGCCCGGTGGTGCGGCTCAACCGCGCGGTGGCGGTCGGGGAGGCCGACGGACCGCGGGCCGGCCTGGCGGCGCTGGCCGACGTGAGTCCGGACCTGCCCCGGTACGCCGCGGTGTCCGCGTACCTGCACGAACGCGCCGGCAACCTCGAGTACGCTGCCGAGCGGTACGCCGAGGCGTCCCGCGCCGCGACCAGCGTGCCCGAGCGCGACCATCTGGCGCGACAGGCCGCCCGGGTACGGCAGATGTCCCGTCCCGGTCGTCCTGATGTGTCGCAGTGATCCAGCGCCGGCATCGGCGCTTCCATCGAGGTGGGCCCAGGCGGAGATTCGGACAGCACCGTGGTCACCGCCCGCTGGCCTGGCGGAAAACGGCCAGGC
>NZ_JBSGJR010000428.1:0-6227 GCF_053605645.1 Micromonospora sp. NPDC003776 | reverse complement strand
CACACAACCGTCCATGATCGACGGTGGCTGCCCTCGTTCCCGCATCGCATCGAACCGCAGCTCAGCCAAGGTCAACAACCCCGGCTGGAGTACTAAGCGAGTCAGGTTTGACAGCGTGCCCAGGTTCGTGCCTCTGCTCGCTGATCACGATTGCCCTCGGATTCGGTGAGGAGCAATTCCCATTCCTTCTCCAGGGCTTGATTGATTCGTTGGTCGCGGGCGATGGCTTCTTTGAACCAGGCGATGGTGGCTGCCGCCCGCGTCCTCACCGGCCGTTACTCAGCGGTAGAACGAGTCTAGGGTGTCGGGTTCGTGGCGCAGACGCTCGCCATCCGGGTACGGCACTCCCATCTCCCTGAACCAGACGTGGGCCAGCAATTCGGTGTGGTGGTAGTACACCGCTGCGGAACGCAGCGACTCGAATGAGCCTGGCGCCTCGGTCAGGTTCTCCAGCGCCCGGTGCAGGTACCGCGATGCACGCTCGTGATGTCCCGGGTACCGGCCGGTGCGGCCCGGGGCGGTCAGGTCGGTAGCGTTGATCGCGGCCGTGATCCGGTCGGTGACGCCTTGGCAGTACTCCTTCGCGATCTGCCGCACGGTGACCGCCCGGACTGCCTCCGGGTCGTGTACGCCCGCCTCGGCGAGTTCGGCGGCCGCGTCACCGACCGGCGACACCGTCCCGTCCCGGTCGATCGTGAACAGATACACGCCGATCTCCGCAGCTGCCTCGCACGCTGCGGTCGTGTACCCGGATGTCGAGTAGAACAGGTGATGCGGTGAGTGCGGCCGGGTACCGCGCAGCTGCTGCACCGGCGGGGCACCTACCGGCTGCGCCTGCATCTTCACCTGGGCGACGCCGGTCCCGGCGACAACGTCAAGGCCGCCGTCGCGGCTGCCACCGGTCAGCTCCGCATCGGCGAAGCCGAGCGCCCGCATGTGAGCGGCGGCGATCTCCTCACTGGTGCGCCAGTCCGACGGCAGGAAACGCTGTGCTGGCGCAGCATCGCGTGCGGACGCGGCGGCGTCCAGATCGGGAAGCGCAGGCACCTCGGCCTGCTCGGGAAGCAACATGATTTGCCCGGACGCGCCCTTGTCGATGAGCTCTTTCAGCCGGTCGAGGTCGCCGTCGTCAGAGAAGACCTTGAAACCGAGCTTGCGGCCGTCGTCAGCGGTGACCGCCAGGCTCCAGCCGGCGTTCGGCCAAGTCGTGGCCCTGGTGGTGCTCATCATCAAGCCTGGAAACGACGGCCCGGTGCAGACCGTGACCGCGCCGGTGGCGCGTTCGACGAGAATCCACCGGCGCATCGTCCGGACTGCGACAAACGGCGCCGTACCGTTGCGGGTCAACTCGGACAGCTCGGGTAGGCGAGCCTCGAACTGGACCGCGGCCTCGGCGAGGATCTCAACGTGGTCGTCCGGGTCAACCGCGGCGAGCAGCAGCGCGCCGGCGGCCGGGTGCAGCGGCTGGGAACCGCGCGCCTGGAGATATCTCCGATACGCCCACGCCGCGCGGGCCTCCTTCCGCAGCGGGTCGGGGCCATGGAGGTCACGTTGGTCGAGTACCGCCGGTGCCGAGGCGGTGTCCGATGTCTGCCCTGCGTCGGCAGGATCAACGGCCGGCGCGACAGATGCAGCCAGTGTCGTAGAAATCGGCTCGGCCGGCACGATAGCGCTGGGAATGGGCTCAACGGACGTCGGCGGGCCGGTCAGCGCAGGCCCGGCCGACACCGGCGGATCCGCCAGCACGAGCGCGGGCCGCGCCTCGGCCGGCAACGAGACCACCACGCCCGGCTGCCCGGCCGGAACGTCCTCTCGCAGGGCGTCGGGACCGTGGAGAAGCATGGCCGGTGTAGCGGCAGTGCCCGGTCCACGCCCTCCCTCGGCAGCCACATCGACCGGATCGGCCGAGGCATGCTGTACGCCGCCGTCACTGGCAACATCGACTGCCTCGGCCTGCCGCACGTGATCCGCGCCTGCGGTGTCGGCCACCTGGGCCTGGGGGCTGCTGCCACCAGTGCGTTTGGACCTGGGGGTAGTCTTCGCCAGAATGCCCCAGAGCATCAGTGCGCAGGAGAGCACGATCCAGAGGATCTTCACGACATCGCGGGTTGTGCTTCCTCCGAACACTCCGTCGTCCGGCGGCACGATCGTCCCGCAGAGCAACAGCCAGCCGGACAGGAACCGCAGGATGCCAGGGGCAGAAGACTGATCTGGGGCCTTGGCTACCTGGGCTGGCGGCGACGACGGGGCGTTACTCGCCTCGAGTGCCGGTTCCTCGCTCGTGCTAGCGGCTTTGCGTGCGCCGCGCCCCCAGACGTAAAGATAAATTCCGGACAGCAGGGTGATGATCTTCATGATGGTCTGGGCCATCGGCCCCTGGAACGGATTTCTCCCAGTGATCAACGGCAGGAGGGGTACAAGGAACAGCCCGATGCCGATGAGCCGCCGCCAGGTACCTGGCGGGGTCGGGGTGGAGGGTGCGGAAGGCTTCGTCAGCTTCTTGCTCGAGGACTGAACCTTCGCGGCGCTGATCCGCTCGGCGATCGCGTTCATCGCCCGCATCGAGCCGTCGAGCGAGTAGACGAAAAGCGCGATATCGTTCTCATCGGCGTAGACGATGGCAGTCGAGGTGTAGTCGCTGCCGGTGAAGAAGATCAGTTGCTTGTTCGACGCGCCCCCGCGCGCTCCGTAGAGGAGCTGCAACGCTGGTCGTCCAATAGCGGAGGCGTGGTACTTGACCTGAGCCACCGCATTAGATGCCAGGACGTCGATCCCTCCGTCGGAGCCACCCGGGTTTGCGGTGGCATCCTTGTATCCCCAATAACGCATCCACTCGGCCGCATTGTGCTCAGCGTCCTGCCAGGTCTGGATCTGGTTCGGCCCAGGCCGGGCAAATCCGGCGGTCGGGCTGGTGCGGGTGCTCGTCACGGGCGGAAGTATCGCAGTCAGCCCTCCCCTCCTTTCATGATCCCCCGCCAAGGTGACGCCCGGGACCGTGGGTACCCGCCTCCTAGCAGAGAGGCCAGCTGAGCTGCCCGGACGGGCGAGGTGGGGGCGAGCCGGCGCGGACGGCCGCACAGGCAACCAACACCGCCACCTGCCGTTGCGCCACGAGATCGCACCATGTGAGTGGACCCGCTGACTGGAGAGCTGGCCATCACAGCAGTGCGGCCACGGTTCGTGGCGGCACCGTCACGCTGCAGGGTCGCGTCGTACAACAATCCGCAAGATCTCGGAAGGTCGCGATGCCTTCTGTACTTGCAGGATGGGAACCCTGCCTCGGCAGATCCGGGGCACCACGTGCGGTAACCCCGTGTAGCGAGCGGCGTGCGGCTGTCAGCGGCGGCGGCAGAGAAGGAGACGTAGGGCGGCCGCCGCTTGGGCGGGGACGACACCGTTGCCGAGGACGCGCAACGCGCCGTGCGTGGTACATCGAATGTGGGGTCGGTGACCCAGTGGGCGGGTAGGCCCATGAGCCATTCCACGAACGGCGGTGCGAGCACGGGCTTGCCGTGCTGGCCGGGTTGGGTGGGCGCCGGGACGGGCCGGCCGATCAGAAGCTCACAGCGTGCGATCGCCGGTGCGTAGATCCCCCAAGTGGCGTCGTCGGGTCTTCCGAGTGCACCGCTGCTGAGCTGGGCGACGGTGGTGCGCAGGTCGCGGCCTCCGTCGCCATGGTGGCCGGGGCCTCCCGCGTCGGAGGCCCAAGGCGTCGGTAGGGCAGGCACTGCACAACGCACGGCCGCGGACGGCAGGGTGAGATCCCGTGGGAACCCCGTTGTCCCGGGCAGCCTTTCTGCCCGTCCGTCGCCCGCAGAGTGGGGAAAAGCACCTGTGACAGCGGCGGCCGGACGCCGGCACCTGCGCGGCGGCCCGGGGTGCCGGTGTCGCTGGCTCGTGGGGTCGGCAAGAGGTCGTGGCGGGTGCCGTGGGGTCCGACGACATCGGGCAGCCCGTACGGGTGCCCGGGTCCCTTGCCGTCACGGGCACAGGGTGTGGGCAGCGTCGGCACCTTCTCCCCCGCCTCTCGTGGCGAGCAGGAACAGTCGGTCTCGTCGATGCGGGGCGCCGATGTCGGATGCGCGTAGGCATAGCCAGCTCGTGTCGTACCCGAGCGCGGCCAGGTCGGCGTGGACGACCTCGAGTCCGCGTTGCCGCAGCGCGGCCACGTTCTCCACGAACACGAGTGGGGGTCGAAGGAGGCGAAGTGCTTGGGTGATGTGCCGCGAGAGGCTGGAGTGGGGTCCGGTGATGCCGGCGCGTTTGCCGGCGTTGGAGATGTCCTGGCAGGGGAAGCCTGCGGTGAGGACGTCGACGGGTGGGACGCGGGTCCAGTCGACGGTGCGGATGTCGCCAAGCCCTCGGCGCCCTCGCCCTGGCCTACCCCGACCGCCTCGGCCCCTACCTGACCTGACCAACCATCGATCAACTTACACAGACAACTTGACAGGCCCTGTCGGTCGGTTTCGGCGTACCAGATGAGCTGGCCGCCGAGCACCAGTTCGACGGCCAGGTCGAGGCCGCCGTATCCGGTCCAGAGCGATCCGATCCGCGGCCCGGGAATGTGGTCACTCACGCCACCCCCGCACGCTGGTCCTGAACATGGCGCCCGTAGACGCGCCACCTCCGCCGTCCTCGCCGACGGTCGCTCAGGGAACGCAGGCTGCTAGAGCGCCAAGCCCCGATACCTGTCCCGCCACGCAAGACGAACAAGACGAGGGTCATCAGGCTTCGAGAATGTTCCGCAGGTCGCTCAACGACTGCTCGCTGAGCAACGACGGCGTCGCTTCGAGCATCAACTGGACGCCCCGCCCGAGCTGCTGCTCCGTGAGCGTCACCATCGCGCTGGTCAACTCTCTCGTGTCGCTGCGATTCTCGCTCTCCACGTCACGAACCAGCTGCAGCTGATCAGCCGCAAACAGTTTCGCCGCCAAGGTTGTGACGATGCGCCGCCGCGCTTCGGCCTTGCTCATCCCGGCCCGGTGTGCCTCGAGCACGGCCACCACGTCGTACGACGCTTCTGCAGGCGCAGACTCCACCAGCCGCGCCGCTTCGACCGGGCCAACCGTCGCCTCTACCCGGACGACCTGGTCGCCACCGCTACCGATGCTGGCCAGCGTTCTCCAGGCTGACATCGCGACAGATGCCACCGCAGATCCTACAGCCGGGATGGCCGACGCCACAGCCGATCCGACAGCCGGGATCGCCGAGGCCACAGCCGGAATCGCCTGCTCACTCACCCACCTCACGATGTGCGGCCTGGCATTTTCAAGGACGTCGCGGGCCACGTCGACAGCGAGCTGACGAAACATCTGCTCGAATTCAGAGCGGAGAGATGCCTGCGGGTCCATCACATGCCTCCGCCGGCCATGGCGCCCGTGACCTGGCTCAGCTTGATGCTGCTTGCGCCATGCGTCAGGAGACTGAGCTCCGCAGGGCCTTCCGGCGACCGGCAGAGACGCGTTGCCTCGTCATAGCTGAAGCACATCACCCGGCTTTGCATCGCTGACCCCATCTGCTGAACCGCCCGCACCGCGCCGCATCGTCGCAGACTCGCCGCAGAACGCGCCACCCAGCAGCATGCCCACTCCCGAAGCCATCTGACGAAGACGGGTCGTGCGCGGCTCCCGATCAAAGGAGGGATGACGGATGGCAGGTCGCGGACGATCAGCACCAGAGCTGGGTTGAGCTTCCCCCGGTTGTCCGGACGGCTTCCGTGTGATGGTCAGGCCGCGGCTGCGGCCGGGGTGTGGTGTCGTTCGTAGTCGATCGGGGACAGGTTGCCAAGGCGCTCTGTTCGGACTTTCCGGCGCCATCACGGCTCAGCGCTGGCCGGCCTTCGCGACCGCGGTCGGTTTTCGCCGTGTCCCTCTAAGTTCTTCGCCGGCTTAACGACACCCGACGTCGCCAGCAACTTCGTCGGCTCCGCCGTGGTGGCCCGATTCCGGTCCACCATCGACCGAACGCTGTCACCATCTCTGACGTCGTGAACCTTCTTGAGCTGGCACCTTTGGACCACAGGACCTCAAGCCTCGTCCTGGCCCCTTTCCGGTAGTGGCGGAACGTAACTGGCAAGCCAAGAGTCGGGTAGAGGTGCCGAGGGCTGAAGAGCTGACGGTCTACGCATCCTCCTAGTACTCCAGCCGGGGTTGTTGACCTTGGCTGAGCTGCGGTTCGATGCGATGCGGGAACGAGGGCAGCCACCGTCGATCATGGACGGTTGTGTG
>NZ_JBSGJR010000427.1:0-6247 GCF_053605645.1 Micromonospora sp. NPDC003776 | reverse complement strand
CCAACGGACCGGCCCAGGCTGCCCCGCGCAGCCCACCGGCACCAGAGCGTGAACACGATCAGCACACCCACCACCGGCCACCGGCCACGAGGAGCAGCACTGGGCGCAGGCTTCCACCTCCACGCCCACGCGAGCCCACCCAGGTGGGAAACGATCCCGGAAACTCAAACCGACCCAGGATCCCAAAGCTAATCAGCGACGCTGTTGCCGTCGACCCACAGACCGGAATCCCGGTCGAGCCAGCGGGCGGTCGAGGCGACCTTAAAGTTGGCCACCAGCGTGTTGCTCTGGGGCGGCACGGCGCCACTCCGGCGCGGTCAGCACGTTGCCGACGACTGTCGGGCGCCGCTAACGCCGACGACGACCTCTTGGCCGTTTGCGGTCTGCCACCATGGTGACGTACGTATCGAACATCGCCCCTCCAGGGAGACTCGGCTTGTCGGGCCAGCCTCGACCGGCGGTGCTCCGGCCACCAGCCGCGACCGCCCGGCTGTGGACGACGGGGCGGGCTGTGGACAACGACCTGATCAAGGTCCCGTCTGCTAGGGACCACGGTCCCTGTGCCCCCTACCTGCGGCGCAGCATGATCGAGATGGCGGGCGGACGGGGCGGTTCCGGACGCACGCCGACTGGGTAAGGAGTTGATCAACCGAGAGAAAGGGAGCGACGATGCTTCTCCGAGACGTCTGCGAGGCCCGGCGATGAGCGCCGCCGCGAACCCTGCGACCGTGGCCGAGTGCCTGCGCGTCGGTGCCGGATTCTCCCAGGGTGACCGGAACTGGATCGCGGAGCAGTTCGCCACCCTCGACGCCCGGCTCGCCGGCTTCCACGCCGACGCGACCGAGTTGGAGGTGTCGGTGAAGGACCGCGACGCGCGGGGCCAGAAGGTGACCCTGGAGTGCTGGATCGCGGGCCGGCAGAAGATCGTCACCACCTCTGCCGAGGAGGACCTGCACGCCGCGCTGAACGACGTCCGGGACGATCTGCGCCGCCGGCTCAACGACGCGAAGACCCGGCAGGAGCCGCGGCACAACAAGCACATCCGGGAGCTGGCCCGGCCCGACGCCACCCCGGTCGCGGAGGAAGACGCCGACCTCGACCGGGTCGACGCCGAGAGCGCCTGACGCCGGCGTTGATCCACCCCGAGGCTCGGCAGGTCGGGGTGTCCGCCAGACCGGGACACCCCGACCTGCCGCAGGCCGGGAAGGACGGGGCCGCGGGGGCTACCGCCGGGTAGCGTGGCGGCGTACCGTCGCGGTCGTGGAACCCGACGTGCTGGGAGCGCCGTACGAGCGGCAGACCATCGAGCTGGGCACCGACGACGAGGGGCCGGTCGTCGCGACGCTGGTGCGCCGCCGGGCCGAGCGCCCCACCGGCCGGGCCGTGCTCTACGTGCACGGCTTCGTCGACTACTTCTTCCAGACCCACGTCGCCGACTTCTTCGCCGAGCGCGGCTGGGACTTCTACGCGCTCGACCTGCGCAAGTACGGTCGCAGCCTGCTGCCCCACCAAACCCCGAACTTCTGCCACGAGCTCAGCGAGTACTTCCCCGAGCTGGACGCGGCCGCGGAGATCATCCGCACGGAGGACGGGCACGACACCCTGCTCGCCATGGGCCACTCCACCGGGGGCCTGATCGTGTCGCTCTGGGCGCACGCCCGCCGCGAGGCCGGGCTGGTCGACGGGATCGTCCTCAACAGCCCCTTCTTCGACATCAACGCCCCCTGGCTGGTCCGGCGACCCCTCGCGGCCGCCGTCTCCCGGCTGGGCCGCCGGGCGCCGCACCGCATCCTCCCGTTCGGGCTCGGCACCGTGTACGGGGAGAGCCTGCACGCCGATCACCGCGGTGAGTGGCGGTACGACCTGGCGTGGAAGCCGCTCGCGGGGTTCCCTGTGCGGGCCGGCTGGATCAACGCGATCCGGGCCGGCCAGCGGCAGCTGCGGGCCGGGCTGGACATCCGGGTGCCGCTGCTGCTGGCCTGCTCCACGCGCAGCTACCGGGGCACGAAGTGGCACGATTCGGCCACCCTCGCCGACGCGGTGCTCGACGTGGAGCACATGGTCCGCTGGGCGCCCCGACTCGGCCCGCACGTCACCCTGGCCCGCTTCGACGGCGGCCTGCACGATCTCACGCTCTCCGGCCCCGCCGTACGCGAGAAGGTCTTCGCCGAGGTCGGACGGTGGGCGGAGGGATTCCTCGGCGCCGGGCCGACGGCCCCGGAGCCCGACCGCCCACCGGCCGCGCGCCGGCCGGTGCAGGACCGGGCCGGCGCGGGCGCCGAGGGCTGAGCCGACCGGTCAGCGGAACCCGGCCGTCGCCTCCGCGAGGGCCGCACGGATCCGGTCGAACGTCGCCAGCGGGTGGCCGCCCGCCTCGGCCGGCAGCACCAGACCGAGGCAGTGCAGGCTCAGCTCGCCGTCGGCGCCGGTCTGCACGCCGAACACCGGCGCGCCGACGTACCCGGCGGGCAGCTCCGTGGTGATCCGCAGCGCGTCGCCGTCCCGGACGACCCGCTCGATCACCGCCTCCAGCGGGCGCGACCCGTCATCGGCCACGCCGAGGGCGAGCACGAACGCGGAGCCGGGATCCGCGCCGACCCGGGCGACCGCCGCCGCGTCCGCGGCCACCGCATCGGTCACGTGCTGGGTACGCCAGCGCCAGCCCCGGTCCTCGGCGTACCCGTGCAGGCCACCGGTGGGCATCGCGGCCAGGCCGATCTCCGGCAGGTGCAGCCACCGGTCGGCGAACCCGGGCAGCTCGATCGGTTCGGCGGCCGCATCCGCCGGGTCGGTGATGCTCGGCCGCAGCGCGATCTCCCCGTACCGGGCGCGGGCGGACGCATCGGCGGTGAGCAGCCACTCCTGCACCACCTCGCCGTCGTCGGTGGCCCCGACCAGCTCGGTCCAGAAGAAGGCGGTGCCGAATCCCTCGCCGGGGCCACCCGGCCGTTCGGCCCGGCTGACGGGCAGGATGGCGCGCCCCAGCAGCTGGCACAGCTCGTAGATGATCTCGTTCTCGGTGTCGTGGTCGAGCAGCACGACGCCGAGGGTACGGACCGGCCGGTCCCCCATCGTCCCGGACCCGCGAAATCCCCGATGTCCCGGCGGGGCGGTTCATGGCACTCTGATCACCGACGCGGCCACGACCACCCGTTACCGCGCCGACCCCCGGTACGGCGGTACCCTCTTGGCGCGACACGTCGCCGCGCGCCCGTAGCTCAGCGGATAGAGCAGGGGACTTCTAATCCCAAGGCCGCAGGTTCGAATCCTGCCGGGCGCACCACGGTCACCCCTCCCAGGCCTCGTCGGTCCTGCCTCAGTTGCGTCCGAGGCGGCTGGCCAGGTCGGCGGCGAAGGCGTGGACCTGGGACTCCAGGCTCACCGCGCGGGGGAAGACCTCGATCCCCACGACCAGGTTGCTGACTCGCAGGTAGACACTGCGATTCCGGGAGTACGCCTCGTCGCCGACGCCGGACAGCGGCCGGAGCTGTGCGCCGGGTTGACGCAGGACGCGGCTGGCGGCCTCCGGCGCATCCCCTCGTTCCGGCGTCGCGACGTAGTAGGCGACGGTCATCACGGGAGCGGAGATGTAGCCCGGGTGGTCCCTGGGCAGGAAGAGATCGCAGTTGTTCGACCCGTCCTGCTGCACGGTGTAGGGCGTCGCGAGCAGGTGCAGGCTCGGTTCGAGCGTCGCGCAGGCCGGTGGTTCCGCCCGGAACGTACCGCGGTCGTGCCAACCTGCGGCGAGGTAGACGGCCGCACCTGCGGCGACGAGCAGGACGGGCACGAGAATCCCCGCGACGAGGATCGCGACTCGTCGGCGGGGACGGCCGGGCGCCGGGGCCAGGGGTTGCGGCCCGGGTCCCGGCCCCTCGTCCTGGTGCCCGACGCCGCCGGGGTCGACGGCTCCAAACTGCGACCGGCGGGAAGAGGTCATGGCGATGGATCCTATTCTTCAGGCCGGTAGCCGTCCGCCCCGTCCGCTGTCAGCCGAGGTGGCCGGCGGGCGTTGCCGAGGAGGACCGGATCCCGGCTCCACAGCAGATGGAGGTACTCCCGCAACTCCTCCGGTGTGGCGACCCAGCCCCGGCCCTGATAGGTGAGGATGCGGTGGACCTCCCCCGGCAGGAGGTCGTAGGCGGTTGCTCCGGTCTCCGGGACGGGGGTGTCCGGGGGCACGGCGACCGGGAGCGGGATCAGGGGTAGCGGCATCCCGCGCCGGATGAGCCCGTTGAGGACCGTGAGATAGACGCGCGCCAGGTGGTACGGCGAGACGGCGAGCGCGAGGCTGGCGATGCCGAGCGCCCCGACCCGGTCGACGATCCAGGCCGCCTGCCGTCCGGTGTGGGGTGCCGGCTCGGCCTGCAGATGCACCCCGTCGATCCGCCGAAGGCCCAGGCCCCGCAGGTAGTCGAGCGTGATCTCGACATAGGTCTGTTCCGCTGGGTTTCCGTTCGCTACCAGGAGGTGGCGCAGCCGCCGATGCGTCTCCCAGTGCCGGATCGCGTGCGTGAGGCGCCACTCCTCGCCCTGGCCGGTGACCACGACGAGCCCGTCGACGTGGTCGGCGGCGGACGCCGGCAGGGTCAGGATCATGGTGATGGCCTCCATCACCTGAAGGAACTGCCCGGCGCTGAATCCGGCGAGGTCCGCTGCGCGCACGATCCGAGGGGGCGCTCCCGCGGGCGGTGCCGGCCGGCCGGTCCCGCGCACATCCGGCGACACCGGGTCGTCGGGGTGGGGCAGGGCGGCCATGCCGACGATCATGCCAGCCGGCGTCAGCCCTGGCCGCCCCGTCCGGACGAACCGACCGGCACGCCGGCCGACTGATCGGGCGGCGTGGGCCAGAGCACCCGGTCGAGGAACTCCTCCACCGCGGTGGCGACCTCTCCGAGCACCGCCGCCGACCGCGCCAGCGGTCCCGGCACGCGCAGCCCGTGGTCGGCCTCCGCCACCTCGCAGACGTACGGCGACAGTTCGCGGGCGAGTTCCGGACGCCAACTGGGGTCGGCCGTACCGCCGATGAGCAGGCAGGGCGCCCCGGCGCGGCGAAGGCCGTCGACCACCTCCGGGCGGTGCAGCAACGGCGTGATCCAGACGGCCGGTAGTCCCCGGTCGGCGGCGAGATTCGCGGCGAGGGCGCCGAGCGAGTTCGCGATGACCAGCGGCTCCGGCAGGTCGCGCAGCGCCGCGGCGATCTGCGGGACCGCCCACGGCCCCCGCGCGGCCGGCTCGGCCGGGACGTCGCCGCGCCACGCGAGGTGGTGCAGCTCGGCGCCGCGCGCCCGGGCCGCGTCGGCGGCGAACAACTGCGGGGGTACGTGGCAGCAGCCCCGACTGCCCGGAATGACCAACACCGTCCGCTGCGTCGACATGACGTCCTCCCCGCGGCCGCGACCCGGCCCTCACCACCCGGCAACCTATCGAACAACGGCTCCGTGCAACCTTCCTCCCGGCCACCGCCGACTAACAGACGACCAGAGTCCACCGTCCACACCGGCTGACCAAGGGAGCACGATGCGGCCCGACCTCGAGAGGGAGTACGTCGAGTACGTGCGGGCGCGGTTACCCCGCCTGCACCGCACCGCGTACCTGCTCTGCGCCGACCCCTTCCAGGCGGACGACATCGTCCAGGCGACGCTCACCGCGCTCTACGTGCACTGGAAGCGGGCGGCCGCCGCCGACAACCTCGACGGGTACGTGCACCGGATCCTGGTGCGGCGGTACCTCGACGAGCGGCGGCGCGGGTGGTCCCGGGTGCTGCTCGGCGACCGCCTGCCGGAACTGCCCGACCCCGCCCAGTCCAAGATCGAGGAGCGGGACGCGCTGCTGACGGCGCTGCGCGGGCTGCCGAAGGGCCAGCGGGCGGTGGTGGTGCTGCGCTACTTCGGCGACCTGTCCGTGGAGGCGACGGCGGAGGCGCTCGGGTGCTCGGTGGGCAACGTGAAGAGCCAGTGCTCCCGGGGCCTCGCGGCGCTGCGTGCAGCGCTCGACGCGGGACGTCCGGTCACCGTCACACAGGGAGGGAGGGTCCAGCCATGAGGGACGAAGAGGAGCTGCGGGACCGGCTGCGCGCGGTGGACGTGCCGGACAGCCGCATCGAGGTCGACGCGCTGGTCCAGGCCGGTCGCCGGCGTGCCTTTCGCCGCCACTCGGTCGGCGGCGCTCACGGCCATGTCCTGCCCGACGGGTCGGAGCGCGAAACCGAAACCTGGCTGCTCTGGGCGCATCGGTGCCGCAACCGCCC
>NZ_JBSGJR010000426.1:0-6249 GCF_053605645.1 Micromonospora sp. NPDC003776 | reverse complement strand
ACCGTCTCGGCGCGGGCGTCGGCGACGGAGAGGCGCAGCGCCACCCAGACGGTCCGGTGCGCCGCCGGCGGGGCACCCGGCGCCGGGTACCAGACCAGGGTGTGCGAGACGACCTGGGTCTGGGTGACCGGGCCGGCGAAGTCGGCGAGCACCGCGAGCGCCCGGTCCACCACGGCCGCCTCGACCGAGCCGGCGGGGGCGCCCGGCCGGCCGGTCAGCGCGACCGCCGCGAACCAGCCCCGCTCGTCCTGGCCGACGCCCATCCGGGTGCCGCGTTCGGTCAGCTCGACCACGTTCAGCTCGGGGGCGAGGGCGGCCAGCCGCGGGTCGCCGGAAGGCACCGCTCCCCGGGCCCGGTCGCGGCGCCGGCGCAGCCGGCGGCGGAGCATCAGGTCCTCGTACCACCAGCGCCCGCCGCGGCGGGCGAAGGCGGCCACCACCGCGATCAGCGCCACCGCGCCGACGGTCGCGAGCAGCCAGGGCGGGCCGGCGGTGGCGAACCAGGCGGCGAGCGCGGCGCACTCCAGCAGCACCAGCTGGCCGACGACGACCGGGCCGAGCCGGCCGCGTCGACGCTTGTCGGCCGGGGTGACCGGACGGTCGTCCGGGGCGGCGGGGGCGGTCGCCGTACGACCGGGTGGCGCCTGGACCTGCGTCATCGGTGAGCGTCCCTTCTGGACATCCTGGGCATCCGCCGGATCGGTGCGGCGCCGGGGGACGGGCGGGGTCCCGGTGGACCCCCGACGGCCCCTTATCGTAGGGAAGCCCGCGACGGCGTTCGGACCTGATCGTCGCGGGACCCACCCCCGCCGGAGGTTAGTCATGCGGACCCGCCGCGATCAGGTGCAGGCGTACCGCTTCGTCACCCGCCGCATCGTCTCCGCACTGCTCTCCGGCGACCCGGAGACCAACGACCTGCCGATGCGGCGGCTCGGCATGGCGGTGTTCGGCAGCATCATCGCCGCCGCCGTGGTGCTCGGCGGCGCGGGCGCGTACGGGCAGTTCACCGGCAACGCCGCGCCGTTGGAGCCGAACACGCTGGTGATCGAGCGGGAGACCGGCGCCACGTACGTCTTCACGGACGACGGGTTGCTGCACCCGACGCTGAACTACGCCTCCGCCCGGCTCATCCTCAACGAGGCGGAGCCGCCGGTGCGTACCATGTCGCAGGCCTCCATCAAGGACCGCCCGCGCGGCCGGACGGTCGGCATCGTGGGCGCGCCCGACGCCGTGCCGGACCGCAAGTCGCTGGTCGGCCTCCCCTGGTCGGTCTGCGACGTGCCCGACCCGGTCGACCCGCAGCGCTCGACCACCCGGCTGGTGATCGACCGGCCGCTGCCGGGCGGCGCCCCGCTCACCGACCAGGCCGTGCTGGTCCGGGTGGACGGCGTCCGTTACCTGCTCACCGGGGGCGCGCAGCTGCGCGTCGGCGGAGACGAGCAGGCCCTGGTCGCGCTGAAGATGGCCGGCGCGCCGACCCTGACCGTGGGACAGCAGCTGCTCAACGCGGTGCCGGCGGGGCCCACGCTGCGCAAGCCCAGCATCGACGGGTACGGCTCCCGCGGCATGCCGGTGGCCGGCCGACCGGCCCAGATCGGCCAGGTCTTCCGGGCCGCCGACCAGTACTACGTGCTCGCCCGGCAGGGGCTGGTGGCGGTCAAGGAGATGACCGCGCTGCTGCTGCTCGGCGACGGCGGTCAGATCACCGACATCACCCCGGCCCAGGCCGGCGAACTCCTCACCGACCAGCGGCTGGACGCCGAGGGCCTGCCGCAGAAGCTGCCCGCGCTGCACGAGGTCCGGGCCGGCCGCACCGCGCTCTGCGCCAGCTACCGCTCGGGCGGGCCGGGCCAGCCGCCGACCACCACGCTGGAGGTCTACGACCAGCCGCCGGCCGAGCTGACCGCGACGACCGGGGTCGCCACGCGGCAGAGCGCCCGGGACGCGGTACGGACCGCCGAGAGCGTGCTGCTGCCCGGCGGCAAGGGGGTGCTGGTGCAGGCGGCGGCCGGGGACAGCGGGAAGGCGGCGGCCGGCTCGACGGTCTACCTGATCACCGCCCAGGGGATCCGCTACCCGCTCGGCACCGCCTCCGGGGATGCCCGCGCCGCCCTCGGGTACGGCGGCGTGACACCGCTGGCGGTGCCCGCCTCACTGCTGGCCCTGGTGCCGACCGGGCCGGCGCTGGAGCGGAAGGACGCGATGGGCTACTTCGATCCGGGTGCCCGACCGGGCGACGCCGCACCCGACAAGCCGGAGCGCTCGGCCACTCCGACGCCGTCCGGCTCCTCCCCCGCGCAGGGTGGATGACCCGACGTCGGTCCGATGTGGAGGACCCGGCGGGTACGGGTCGCCCACGCTGGCCCGGTTCGACTAACCTGAGCGTGGCCAACGGTTCTCGACGATGACTACGGGGATGCAGCCATGACCGGGCGCACGACAGTGGACGTACTGTCCTTGGAGGACTTCCACCAGCGACTCGAGCGGCGGTTGAGCGAGGCCGAGTCGGTGTTGCGGAAGCTCAACACCGAGATGCAGTGCCGGCCGCCGGCGCTGGGCACCTTCACCGACGCGACCGACAACGCCCGTCGCTACTCCGAGACGTACACGAGCTTCGTCAACCACGCGGAGCGGCTGCGCCAGGCGATCGTCGCCGCCCAGAAGGCGACCAAGTCGATCATGACGAACTACCGGACCGCCGAGGCGCGCAACGCGGCCGCCGCGGCCGACATCATCGCCGCCCTCTCCGGGGTGAGCGAGGCGATGAAGCCGGCGAAGGGAGAGGATCCGCGTGTCTGAGTACACCCGGCGTTACGAGCACGTCAGCCACAAGGAGCTCTACCAGGGCGTCACCGCGGGCGACCCGAAGCAGATCGACGGGCTCAGCGCCCAGTGGAGTTCGATGAAGGACACCCTGGAGGGCCTCGGCCGGGACCTGACCGCCGACCTGGACGCGCTCGCCAAGACCTGGTCCGGGGACGCCGCCCGGGAGTTCCACCAGCGGCTGAACCTGGTCGTCGACTACTCCGGCAACCTGGCCGAGGGCATGGCCGGCATGAAGCAGGCGCTCGGCATGATGGCGACCGAGCTGCGCACCGCGCAGGCCAAGGCCGAGAGCCCGGAAGAGACCGACGACAACGACAAGCTGATCGGCGGCGCGGTCAAGGGCTTCCTGGTGGGCGGCGCGGCCGGCGCGGTCATCGGCGGGTTCGTCGGGCACAAGCAGGACGAGGCCGAGCAGGAGAAGGCGCACCAGCGGATGGTGCAGGTCGTCGCCAACCTCGCCGAGGGCTACGACTTCTCCGCGTACGGGCGGATCGTCGTGCCGGAGGAACCTCCCGTCCAGCTTCCCGGCCACACCGACACGTCCGGCCCGACGCTGGGCAACGGCCCGTCGGTGGGCACCCCGTCCGGCGGCCCGACCTCCGGCACCTTCGGCCCCGCCTCCAGCGCCACCGCGACCACCTCGGGCGTCCACCACACCGCGCCGACCAGCGGCACGGCGGGCATGGACCCGAGCAGCACGACCGGCGCCGGCAACCCGGGCACCATCGGTTCGGTCGGCGTCACCGACCCGGCCGGCACCTCGCTCGCCGGTGCCGCCCCGCCGCTCACCACCACCGGACCGACGACCGGTCTCAGCAGCGCCCCCTTCACCGGCGCCCCCACCACCGCGCCGACCGCGGGCGGCAACTCCTTCTTCGGGGTGCCCGGTGTGGGCACCGGCTCGCTGGCCGGTTCCACCGGCGGAGTGTCCGGCCGCCCGGGTGGATTGGACAACCGGTCCGCGGCCGGCACGGGCCGGCTCGCCGGCGGCCGGGGCGCCGTGGTCGACGCCGAAGGGCGGTCCAACAGCGGCAAGGGCGCCGGGGCACGCTCCGCGATGCCGGGGCGCAACGGGGTGCTGGGCAAGCACGGCCAGCACGACGAGGACGAGACGGACGAGCACCTCACCTGGCTGACCGAGGACGAGATGGTCTGGGGCGACGGCCGGTCCGCCCCACCCTCGGTGCTCGGCACCGACTGATCGACCGCTGACCGACGGCGCGGCGTCCCTCCGACGAGGGGCGCCGCGCCGTTCGTCGTGCCCACCCTCGGCCGGAGGTCGGTCCACAGCGCATCGTGGGACGGGTCACGTGCGCAGGGCCGCTCATCGGGGTGCACGAGGCGGACCTGACCGATAGGTTGAAACGGTGCAGCCCGTAGCGTTCGCCTCACCCGTCTGGGGGGCCACGCTGCGCAGCCTGCGCCGGCTCACCCGGATGGCGGCGACCGCCCTGGTGCTCGTCGTCGGGCTCAACGGCCTCACCGCGCCCGTCCCCGCCGATCCTTTCCGTCCGGTCTCGACGGTCCGCCCGCTGGCCGACCTCCGGATCCCTCCCGCAACGGTCCACGCCCCGGCGGGCCTGCCGCTGGCGGACGCCTTCGACGTCTCGGGTTCCCTCGACGTCCTGGGCCGGGACTCGACGAGCGCCGCCCGGGCCGGTGGAGCGGACACCGCTGATTCCCCCACCCGGGTGCGGTTCGGGTCGACGGCGCCCGCCGCCGGCGTACCGGCACGCCACGTCGACCCCGACGGCCCGGCGGCCCGGACGACCGCCGCCGTGGCGGCGCCCGCCGATCCGGGCCGGGAGTCGGCCACCCGCCGCGGTCCGCCGCACGCCTGACACGCCGGCCGCCCGCGCGGCCCTGGCATCTCTCGCCGCCCCGCTGGGTAGAGATCTACCCGCACCGGCGGCGCTCCTCCGCCCGTCGCCCGGGCCCCAGACCGTTGACTCCCGAACGATCCACCACGAGGTGCTGGTGATGCAGACCGTCTTCTCCGCTTTCCTGTACGACGTCCCCCAGGCCGCCGTGATCTGGCTGGCCCTGATCGCCGTGGCGGCCGTGGTGATCGGCGCGCTGATCGTCCGCCCGGATCTGTTCCGCTCGGTGTTCGGCGAGCGGATCAGCGAGGCGGCCCGGCCGAGCAGCCTCGAACTGGCCGCCGAGGCTCGCGAACGCTCCCGCGAGCGGGCCCGGTTCGCCCAGGAGGTGGAGGTGGCCGCGGCCCGGGCGGCGGCCACCGCCGAGCGGCGGCGGGCCGAGTGGCTGGCCGCCCAGGACGAGGTCGAGACGGCGTGGCAGGCGTACGAGGCGGCGGAGGAGGACGTCCGGCGGCTGGCCGCCGCCGCCGCGCTGCCGCTGCCCCGGACGGCCCGGACTCCCGCCGAGTACGCGGACCGGGAGCGCTGGCTGCACCGGGCGGCGACGGCGGCGCAGGAGCGCGGGGAGATCACGGTCGAGCAGCTCAGTGACATCCTTCAGCACCGCGGTTGGGACCCGCGCCGGCACCCGGTGGAGCAGGAGCTGCTGCTGCGCCGGCTGATCCGGGACAACGTGCGCGCCCGGCACCAGTCCGCCCAGGAGCGGGAGCAGGCCGCCTGGCGCGCCGCGGAACTGGCCGCGGCAGCGGCCCGGAGCCTGAGCCAGGAGGTGTACGCGGCGACCCGCCCCGACCTGGAGCGGCCGAGCCCGCTGGCCATCGTGGATCTCACCGGTCCGGAGACCACCCGGGAGCTGCCGGCCCCGGCACGGGCGGAGTCGGGGCCGGGGGCCCGCGGCCGGTCGGCCGCGCCGGCGTTCTGACCGCCGGGCAGAGCTCGCCCGCGTCGGTTAGCGTGACCTCGTGTCCCGCGAGGCCTGGATCCTGCTCGTGCTCGCCAGCGTCGTCGCGCTGGCGACGCTGGTCGGTGCGGTGCTGCTCGCCGTCCGGGTGTTCCGCACCTACCGGCTGGTCAGCGCGTTGGGCGCCGGCGGCAAGGTGGCCTTCTACGGCGCGCTGATCTACACGATCCTGCCGATCGACCTGCTGCCCGACCCGATCTACCTGGACGACATGGGCGTGCTCGCCGGCACCCTGTTCTACCTGGGGCGGCTGGTCGCCAAGCACCGGGCGGCCCAGCGTGGCCTGCCCGATCGGTCGGGGCCTGCGGCAGCTCCGGGCCGCCCGCACCGGCCCGTGTCATGATCGGGCCCGGGCCGATGGTCGGCCCCGAGCGCGGCAGCGAGGACGGCAAATGGCGGGCGACCACCGGTTGGACCCACACGACCCGCGGGTCATCCGGTTCTTCCGGGACCGGCATCTCGCCACCCTGACCACGCTGCGCGCCGACGGCACCCCGCACGTCGTGCCGGTGGGCGTCACCCTCGACGCGGACGCCGGCCTGGCCCGCGTGATCACCTCCGGCGGATCGGCCAAGGCGCGGC
>NZ_JBSGJR010000425.1:0-6249 GCF_053605645.1 Micromonospora sp. NPDC003776 | reverse complement strand
GGTACGGCGACGGCGGCGCGCTCGGCGCGCTGGAGGTGCGCTGGGCCCGGCCGGTCGCCGACGACGAGGCGCTGCACAACCTGCTGGACGCGGTGGCCGGGCTGTGCAGCCAGGCCCTGCAACGCGCCGAGCTGACCGGCTCGGCGCAGGCGATGGCGGAGTTCGCCGCCCGGCTGAGCGTCACCCGGTCGACGACCGAGGCGATCGATGTGATCCTCGACGCGGCGCCGACCGCGCTCGGGGCGGTGCTGCCCGGGCTGGCCATCCGGGACGAGGGCCGGCTGGTCCGGCTCTGGTACCACGAGGTGCCGGAGACCCTCTCCGCCACCTTCGCCGACCTCGCCATCGACGACCCACGGCCGATCGTCCGGGCGCTGCGCACCGGGGAACGGGTCATCCTGCGCGACCGGGCCGACTTCGCCGCCCGGTTCCCCGACCTGCCCGACCCGGTCGGCGCGCACGGCGTGGTCACCACGGTCGCGCTGCCGCTGTTCGACGCGCAGCGCCAGCCGATCGCCGCGCTGGCCTTCGGGTGGTTCCGGGAACGGCCGGTGCGGGAGGGCGACCTGGCGCTGCTGGACACCATCGCCGACCTGTGCGAGCAGACCCTGGAACGGGTCCGGCTGGCCGCCGCCGAGCACAACCTGGTGACCCGGCTGGCGGGGCGGCTGCGCAGCTCCGCGCTGACCACCCCGGACGGGTTGGAGATCGCCACCCGCTACGAGCCGGCGATGACCGGCCTGCACCTCGGCGGCGACTGGTACGACCTGGTCCGGCAGGACGACGACCGGCTCGCCGTGGTGGTCGGCGACGTGGTCGGCCACCAGGTCGAGGCGGCCGCGGACATGGCGCAGCTGCGGACCATGCTCAACACCCTGATCCGGCTGGGCGTACCGCTGGAGGAGCTGTTCCTCCGGCTGACCGAGCTGCTCGGCGTCGGCTTCCTCGGCACCTGCCTGATCGTGGTGGTCGACCCGGCGAACCGGGCCGCGCACGTGCTGCGGGCCGGGCACCCGCACCCGGTGCTGCTGCCCGCCGGCCAGCCCCCGCGGGCCGTGTCGACCCCCAACGCGCTGCCGCTGGGCATGGTCGACGCGCCGATGGGCGTGACCACGGTGCCGTTCGAGCCCGGCGACCTGCTGGTGGCGTACACGGACGGGCTGGTGGAGCGGCGTGGCCTGCCGTACGACGAGGGCGTGGCGGCGCTGCACCGGGTGCTGGTCGCGGTGCGGGACGAGCCGGCGGAGGCGATCGCGGACGCGCTGCTGCGGGACCTGCCGGCCACCGACGACGACCGGGCGCTGGTGGTGCTCCGGCACACCGGCTGAGCCGTTCGCACGTTGGAACCGCGGTTTCCGGGGAATGTCCTCCGGTCGGTGGCGGGATCGCCGCCGACGACGACAAACCGGAGGACCGGCATGGCGACCAGTGCCAGCACCCAGCCCGCGAAGGCCTCGGGCACCTACCGCATCGGCGGCGACCTGCAGGTCGACCGGCTCGGCTACGGGGCGATGCAGCTCACCGGGCCGGGGGTGTGGGGCGACCCGAAGGACCCGGCCGAGGCGGTCCGGGTGCTGCGCCGGGCGTACGAGCTGGGCGTGACCTTCATCGACACCGCCGACTCCTACGGGCCCTTCGTCAGCGAGCTGCTGATCAAGGAGGCGCTGCACCCGTACGCCGACGACCTGGTCATCGCGACGAAGGCCGGCCTGACCCGCTCCGGTCCGGGCGACTGGCGCCCGGTGGGCCGGCCGGAGTACCTGCGCCAGCAGTGCGAGCTGAGCCTGCGTCACCTCGGGCTGGACTGCATCCCGCTCTACCAGCTGCACCGGATCGACGAGAAGGTGCCGCTGGCGGACCAGCTCGGCGAGCTGGCCCTGCTCAAGCAGGAGGGGAAGGTCCGGCACGTCGGGCTCTCCGAGGTGACCGTGGAGCAGATCGAGGCGGCGCGGAAGATCACCCCGATCGTGTCGGTACAGAACCTCTACAACCTGGCCGACCGCAGCGCCGAGGACGTGCTCGACCACTGCGAGCGCAACGACCTGGCGTTCATCCCCTGGTTCCCGATCGCCACCGGCAACCTGGCCCGGCCGGGTGGGCCGCTGGACGCCATCTCCACCGAGCACGGCGCGACGCCCGCGCAGCTCGCCCTCGCCTGGCTGCTGCGCCGGTCGCCGGTCATGCTCCCGATCCCCGGTACGTCCTCGGTGGCGCACCTGGAGGAGAACGTGGCCGCCGCCGAGGTGCAACTCACCGACGACGAGTTCGAAGCCCTCGCCAAGGCCGCCTGAGCCGGGCCGGCGCCGGGGTTTCGGCCGCCACCCCTTTCCGTTGCGTGAGCGGACCGCTACCGTCAGAAAAATTCTCGCGGACGGGACGGGCGGGGGTCCGAAGTGGACGAGTTCGATTACGTCGTGGTCGGCGCGGGCGCGGCCGGCTGCGTGCTGGCCAACCGGCTCACCGAAGACCCGGCCAACCGGGTGCTCCTGATCGAGGCGGGCGGCTGGGACCGCAGCCCGGCCGTCCGCATCCCCAAGGCGTTCTCCCGCCTGATGGACGATCCCCGTACCGCCTGGCACTACCCGGCGACGACCGGGCCCGGGCAGGGCGAGACGTGGCAGCGCGGGCGGTTGATCGGCGGGTCGACCGCGATCAACGGCATGATCTACGGCCGGGGCGCCCCGGCGGACTACGACGCGCTGGAGCGGCTCGGCAATCCGGGCTGGGGCTGGTCCACCATGCTGCCCATCTTCCGGAGGCTGGAGGACAACCCGCTGGGCGCCTCGCCGGTCCGCGGGGCCGGCGGCCCGCTGCGACTCTCCACCGCCACCGGCACCGACGAGCTCTGCGAGGAGATGATCGAGGCCGGGGCGGCGCTGGGCTGGCGCCGGGTCGACGACCTCAACGCCGACGACGGCGAGCGGATCGGCTACGCCATGGCCACCATCCATGACGGGCGCCGGGTCAGCGCCGCCGACGCGTTCCTGCACCCGGTGCGCGGGCGGCCGAACCTGACCGTCGCGGTCGACACCGTCGTGCTCCGGGTGCTGATCCGCGACGGCCGGGCGGTCGGGGTACGCACGGAGCACCGCGGCCGGCAGGTCGACCGCCTGGCGAACGCCGAGGTGATCCTCGCCGCGGGCGCCCTCGCCACCCCGCAACTGCTCCAGGCGTCCGGCATCGGGCCGGCCGCCACGCTGCGGGCCGCCGGGGTGGAGGTGCTGCTCGACCGGCCCCGGGTGGGCGCGGGGCTGCGCGAGCACCGGGCGATCCCGGTGCAGTACCGGCTCACCGGGCCGGGCGGCTACAACGCGCGGCTCAGCAGCCGGATCGGGCAGGCCCGCGCCGCCCTCCGCTACCTGCTCACCCGGCGCGGCCCGCTCGCCCTGCCGGTCTTCGACGTGGCGGCCCACATCCGGTCCCGCCCGGAGCGGGACCGCCCGGACGCCCATCTGCTGATGGCCCCCTTCTCCGCGGCGCCCCGGCGGCCGGGCCGGGCGCTGGAGCTGGAGCGGGAGCCGGGGTTGATGTGCCTGGGCACGGTGGCCCGCCCGGACAGCGAGGGCACCCTCGCCATCACCGGGCCCGACCCCCGTACGCCGCCGGCGATCGTGGCGAACTACTTCGACACCCGGCACGACCAGCAGGTCGCGGTGGACACCTTCCGGCGGATGCGGGAGTTCTTCGCCACCGCGCCGATCGCCGGGCGGATCAGGGCGGAGGTGCTGCCCGGGCCGGGGACGCGGACCGACCAGGAGATCCTCGAGGCGGCCCGGGTGCACGGCTACTGCGGCTACCACGCCGTCGGCACCTGTGCGATGGGCCCGGACGACGAGCACGTCGTCGACCCGCAGCTGCGGGTACGCGGGGTCACCGGGCTGCGGGTGGTCGACGCGTCGGTGCTGCCCGTGCTCGTGTCGGGCTGGCTCAACGCGCCGGTGACCGCGCTGGCCTGGCGGGGCGCCGACCTGATCCTCGGCCGGGCCACCGCGGCCTGACCGGCGCGCACCCGGTGAGCGGCGACCGGCTCGACGGCCGCCGCGGCGGCGACCGCCGAGCCCGGACCGGGTCAGAGGGCGAAGCAGTCGGGCCGGATCGCGGCGCCGGCGAGCGCCTGCCGCACGATGCTGTACGTGGTCCCGTCGAGCACCAGGCCGAGGTGACCGACGACCCGCAGCGGACACCACGCCTGGACCAGCACGTTGCTGGCACCGTCGGCGAGGACGGCGTTGTCGACCGGGCGGACCAGCTCGTCCTGCCAGGTACGGACGGTGGTCCAGTGGACCGCGCCGGGCGTGTCGTCGCCGCCGTTGAGGTCGGCGAGGAAGCTCGACCCGATGGACATCTGCTGGCAGGCGACGATGCCGACGCAGCTGCCCAGGCCGACGAAGTTGATGATGTTGGCGACGTACGTGCCGTACTGCGGGCTGCCGAGGCTGATGTAGCGGTCGACCCGGTCGGCGCCGCCGAGGAACTTCACGTACCAGCGGCTGACCAGGCCGCCCTCGGAGTGGGTGACCAGGTCCACCTTGGCCGCCCCGGTGGCGGCGCGGACCTGGTCCACGTAGGACGCCAGGGCCCGGGCGGACTCGCGGATGTCGCCGACCCCGAGGTTCGGCAGCTGGTAGATGGAGACCCGGTAGCCGTCGGCGCGCAGCCGGGCGGCGATGGGCTCGTAGGCGATGGAGATTCCGATCAGGCCGCCGACCACGACGACGGGATTGGCCGCGGTGGCGGCGAGGCCGGTGCCGCCGTCGACGGTGGCGCTGGCCGGGACGGCGCGGTGCGGGGCGGCCTGGGCGGCGGTGGCGGGGACGAGCAGGGCGGCGAGGGCGCTGGTGGCGGCCAGGATCGTTCGGAGCAGCATGGCTGCACCTCCGGTGGGAGGCACCCGGGAATCCGGGAGGGGACGGGTGGGGGATCCGATCGATCGTGGAAACGATGATGCGTGTCCGATTTCACACACGTCAATGAAAAGTTACGCGCCGGTAACCCGTTCTCGCGCTGGAGGCACAAACCGGCGAATCACGCCCCGGGCGGCGCGCACCTCACCGCGTGGGCGGCGACCGCCACCGTGGCCGGGCCGTGGCGCTCCGGGTCCACCAGCACATCCACCCCGACGCCCGGCTCGACCAGCCAGAACGCTTCCTCCGCGCCGATCAGGCCGGGGCCGTCGGGGTGCGCGAACTCGGCCCACTCGCCGCCGTCGGGGTCCCGCTCGTGGTATTCGGCGAGGAAGTCGCGCAGGGCGGCGAGGTCGGTGAGCCGGGGGCCGCGCAGCACGTGCACCCGCAGGTCGACCCGGTAGCCCTCGTCGACCCGGCGTTCCCAGACCCGGGTGGCGAAGGTGACGTCGTCCCACTCGGTGGCGAAGTCCGACACCTCCGCGCCGGCGTCGCCCGGAAGCTCCCCGATGTGGAACCCGTCCAGCTCACCGGCGCGGCCGTCGTCGCTCAACCCGGCTCAGCTCCCCAGCGCCTTGACCTTGGTGATCGTCTCCTGCACGTGCTGCCGGGCGGGGTCACCGCCCTGGGCCGCCTGGGCGAGGGCCTGCCGGTAGGCGTCGATCATGCCGAGCAACGGGCCGGCCGCCACGCCCTCCAACGCGCCGGCCACCAGCGCCCGCGCCTCGGCGGCGTCCTGGGCGGCGGCGGCCGTCCTGACCTTCGCCTCGTCCAGCTTCTGCGCGGCCGCCGCCAGCCTGGCGATGATCTGTGCTGCGCTCACGCGCCCTCCCCGATGTCGCCCCGGCACGTCGGCGCCGGCCACGCAGCAGCCTACGAGACCGGCACGCGCCCCGCGACCACCCACAGCCACCGGCGCTCGCCCGGCCGGTCCACCCCGCCCGGCCACCGGCTGGTCAGCTCAACAGACGGAAGGCCACCAGGTAGAGGCAGAACAGCCCCGAGGAGAACACGGCACAGAGGACGAACCCGAGCGGCACGTACCGCGACGGCGGGGGGTCGCCGCCGAGCACCGGCCGGCCCCAACGGGCCAGCACGAGCTGCCCGGCCAGGAAGGACAGCAGCGGCACGCCCGCGCAGGCGGCCGCGGCCACCAGGTCCAGCCCGGAGACCGGGATCGGCGACCCGATCAGGGTGGCGAGCATCAGCAGCGAGCCGACCAGCGCGCAGGCCACGTACACCGCGACCGCCCGGCCGAGCGGCGACCAGGTGGGCAGCAGCACGGGCCGGTGGGCGAGGGCCTCGGCCTGCTGGCCGTACCGGTCGGCCTCGTCGGCGAGCTGCC
>NZ_JBSGJR010000424.1:0-6253 GCF_053605645.1 Micromonospora sp. NPDC003776 | reverse complement strand
GGTGGGGGCGCTCTCGCAGGCCGCCGATCCGGCCGCGGCCACCGCGGCGCTGCTCCGGGCGCTGACATGTTGAGCGGGGGCCCGCCCGCTACCGGAGGCGTCGAGAAGGGGCCCTTCCGTGCGGACGTGGCGGTGGTGGGGGCGGGACCGGTCGGGCTGGCGGTCGCGTGGCGGTGCGCGCAGCGCGGGCTGCGGGTGGTGGTGCACGATCCCGCGCCGGGCTCCGGCGCCTCGCACGTCGCCGCGGGCATGCTGTCGCCGGTCGCCGAGGCCTACTTCGGGGAGCGCGAGCTGACCGGGCTGCTCGCCGAGTCCGCCGCCCGCTGGCCCGGCTTCGCCGCCGAGCTGGCCGAGGCCGCCGGCACCGGGTTCGGCTACCGCACCGACGGCACGCTGGTGGTCGGGTTGACCGCCGACGACCTGGCCGAGGCGCGCCGGCTCTGGACGTACCAGCAGAGTTTGGGACTGCCCATCACGCCGCTGCGCCCCTCCGCGCTGCGGGAGCGCGAACCGGCGCTGGCCCCGCGGGTGCGCGGCGGCGCGGTCGCCCCCGGCGACCACCAGGTCGACCCGCGCCGACTCGTCGCCGCGCTGCGGACCGCCGCCGAACGGGCCGGCGTGGCGTGGCGGCCGGGCGCGGTGGGTGACCTGTCCGGGGTGGACGCCCGCGTCACCGTGGTCGCCGCCGGCTGCGGCGCGGCGGCGCTCACCGGCCTGCCGGTCCGGCCGGTGAAGGGGCAGGTGCTCCGGCTCCGCGCGCCCGGCCGCGGCGCGCCGGACTTCCGGCACGTGATCCGGGGGTACGCCGACGGTGAGTCGGTCTATCTGGTGCCCCGGGACAGCGGGGAGGTGGTGGTCGGGGCGACCGTCGAGGAGCGCGCCGACACCGAGGTGACCGCCGGCGCGGTGCTCCGGCTGCTCCGCGCGGCCGTGGACCTGGTCCCCGGGCTGGCCGAGTACGACCTGGTGGAGGCGTCCGCCGGGCTGCGCCCCGGTACGCCGGACAACGCGCCGATCATCGGGCCGCTGCCCGGCCGGCCCGGCGTGCTCGCCGCCACCGGACACCACCGGCACGGCATCGTGCTCACCCCGGTCACCGCGGACCTGGTCGCCGAGCTGATCGTCACCGGCGAGCCGGACCCGCTGCTCGCCCCCTTCACCCCCGACCGGTTCGCCCGGGCGGACCGGGCCGTGTCCGCCAGCGAGGAGGAGACGTGCGACTGACCGTCAACGGCACCGGGCGGGACATGCCCGGCGGGACGACCGTCGCGGAGCTGGTCCGTGCGGTCACCGAGCAGCGGCGGGGCCTGGCCGTCGCGGTGAACGGCGAGGTGGTGCCGCGGGGCGGCTGGCCGGCGACCGTGCTGCGCGACGGTGACCGGGTCGAGGTGCTCAGCGCCGCCCAGGGCGGGTGAGCGCGGTGTCCCTCGAACTCGGCGGGGTCACGTTCGGCTCCCGGCTCATCCTGGGCACCGGTGGCGCGGCCAACCTGCACGTGCTGGAACAGGCGATCCGTGCGTCCGGCACCGAGCTGGTGACGCTGGCGCTGCGCCGGGTGGACACCGCCCCGGGCACCGCCGGCGGGCTGCTCGACCTGCTGGACCGGTGCGGGGTACGGCTGCTGCCGAACACGGCGGGCTGCTGCACCGCCGCCGAGGCGGTGAAGGTGGCCCACCTGGCCCGGGAGGCGTTCGACACCGACTGGGTGAAGCTGGAGGTGATCGGGGACGAGCGCACCCTGCTGCCCGACGGGGTGGAGCTGCTGCGCGCGGCGGAGGAGCTGGTCGCGGACGGGTTCACCGTGCTGCCGTACACGTCGGACGATCCGGTGCTGGCCCGGCGGCTGGCCGATGTGGGCTGCGCGGCGGTGATGCCGGCCGGCGCCCCGATCGGCTCGGGGCTGGGGGTGAGCAACCCGCACCACATCCGGCTGATCCGGCAGAGCGTGGGTGTGCCGGTGATCCTCGACGCCGGCATCGGCACCGCCTCGGACGCGGCGCTCGCCATGGAGCTGGGCTGCGACGCGGTACTGCTGGCCAGCGCGGTCACCCGGGCCGCCGACCCGGTGGCGATGGCGACCGCGATGCGGTACGCGGTCGAGGCGGGGCGGCTCGCGTACCGGGCGGGTCGGATCGCCCGCCGCTTCCACGCGCTCGCCTCCACCCCCGACGACGGCAGGCCGGACCTGTGACCGCCCCAATCGCGGACCCGGCTCCAGATCTTGGAAGGAAGTGGCCCCTGGCGGGGCCGAAGTCTTCCAAGATCTCGGGCAACGCCCTGCCGTCGGGCGTCGTGCTGCTGAGCGATCGGCGGGTTGCGCGGGGGGCGCTCGTGGAGGTCGTCGCGGGGGCTGTGGGTGGGGGCGTGCGATGGGTGGTGCTGCGGGAGAAGGACCTGCCCCGCGCCGAGCGCCTCGCCCTCGCCGTCGAGCTGCGCGCGGTGCTCGCCGAGGCGGGCGGCGCGCTGATCGTCGCCGGCGCCGACCCGCTCGACGGCGACGCCGTCCACCTCCCGGCGGCCGGCCCCTACCCACCGCCGCGCGTCGGACTGGTTGGCCGCTCCTGCCACGACCAGGCGGAACTCGCCCGGCTCACCACTGAGGACTACGTCACCCTCTCGCCGGTCTTCCCGACCCGGACCAAACCCGGCTACGGCCCACCCCTCGGCCCGGCCGGCCTCGCCGAGCTGACCCAGGTCAGTCCGGTCCCGGTCCTGGCCCTCGGCGGCATCGAGACCCCCGACCAGGTGAAGGCGTGCGTCCAGGCAGGCGCGGCGGGTGTGGCCGTGCTCGGTGCCCTCATGCGCGCAGACGACCCCGCCGAGACAGCCACCACGCTGGGCAGCGCCTTCGATGAGGCGGCCACCCCCGAGCCGTCCAGCCCGCAGCCCCCGACCGTGCCCACGGAGGGATCAAGCCTGACCGCCCGGAGTGGGCACGGTCGGCCGCAGCCCCCCACCGGGAGGGAAAAGCCATGACCCCACGAACAGTGCTCACGATCGCCGGATCAGACTCCGGCGCAGGAGCCGGCATCCAGGCCGACCTCAAGGTCTTCGCCGCCCTCGGCGCGTACGGCACCAGCGTGATCACCGCCGTCACGGCGCAGAACACCCGGGGTGTGGACGCCGTCCTGCCGCTGCCCCCGCGGACCGTCCGCGACCAGCTCGACAGCGTGCTCGGCGACTTCACGGTGCGGGCGGTCAAGACCGGCATGCTCGGCACGCCGGCGGTCGCCGACGCGGTGGCCGAGGTGGCGGAGGCGGGCCGGCTGCCCCGGCTGGTCGTCGACCCGGTGCTGGTGGCCACGAGTGGACACCGGCTCGGCGTGGTGGCGGCGGTCGAGCGGCTGCTCCCGTACGCGGAGGTGGCGACGCCGAACTGCGCGGAGGCCGCGGCCCTGACCGGGCGCCCGGTGACCACGGTCGAGGAGATGGTCGCGGCGGCCGAGGCCCTCGCGGCCGGTGGGCCGGCGCACGTGGTGGTCACCGGCGGTGACGTGGACGCCGGCGGCGAGTCGGTGGACGTGCTGGCCGGCGGGGGGACGACCACGCTGCTGCGGGCGCCGCGGGTGGTCACCCGGCACAGCCACGGCACCGGCTGCTCGTTCTCGGCGGCCCTCGCCGTGCGGCTGGCGGCCGGTGACCCGGTGCCGGCCGCGGTGGCCGCCGCCAAGGAGTACGTGACCCGCGCGCTGGTCGGCGCGCGGCACTGGGAGCTGGGCGCCGGACGTGGCCCGCTCGACCACTTCGGCTGGTCCCGTTGACCATCAGGGAGGCTGACATGCAGGCACGACGCAAGGTCTACGTGGAGGGATCGCGGCCGGACCTCCGGGTGCCCTTCGCCGAGGTGGAGCTGACCGGGGACAACCCGCCGGTCCGGCTCTACGACACCTCCGGGCCCGGCTCCGACCCGGAGGTCGGGCTGCCGCCGCTGCGCGGCCCGTGGATCGCCGGGCGCGGCGATGTCGCGCCCGTCCGGGGAGCCGGAACACCGCTGGCCGGCGCGGACGGGAAGCGCCCGACCCAGCTCGCGTACGCCCGGGCCGGGATCGTCACCCCGGAGATGGAGTTCGTGGCGATCCGGGAGGGCGTCGCGCCGGAGTTCGTCCGGGACGAGATCGCGGCCGGGCGGGCCGTGCTGCCGCTCAACGTCAACCACCCGGAGTGCGAGCCGGCGATCATCGGCAAGGCGTTCCTGGTGAAGGTGAACGCCAACATCGGCACCTCGGCGGTCAGCTCCTCGATCGCCGAGGAGGTGGAGAAGCTGACCTGGGCCACCCGGTGGGGCGCGGACACCGTGATGGACCTCTCCACCGGTAAGCGGATCCACGAGACCCGCGAGGCGATCGTGCGGAACTCGCCGGTGCCCATCGGCACCGTGCCGATCTACCAGGCGCTGGAGAAGGTCGGCGGCGACCCGGTGAAGCTGAGCTGGGAGGTGTTCCGCGAAACCGTGGTCGAGCAGGCCGAGCAGGGCGTCGACTACATGACCGTGCACGCCGGGGTGCTGCTGCCGTACGTGCCGCTCGCGGTGGACCGGGTGACCGGGATCGTCTCCCGGGGCGGCTCGATCATGGCGGCCTGGTGCCTGGCGCACCACGAGGAGAACTTCCTCTACACCAACTTCCGGGAGCTGTGCGCGCTGCTCGCGAGGTACGACGTCACCTTCTCCCTCGGCGACGGGCTGCGGCCGGGCTCGATTGCGGACGCCAACGACGAGGCGCAGTTCGCCGAGCTGCGGACCCTCGGCGAGCTGACGAAGGTGGCCTGGGAACACGACGTCCAGGTGATGATCGAGGGCCCCGGGCACGTGCCGATGCACAAGATCAAGGAGAACGTGGACCTGCAGCAGGAGTGGTGCCACGAGGCCCCGTTCTACACGCTCGGTCCGCTGACCACGGACATCGCGCCCGCGTACGACCACATCACCTCGGCGATCGGGGCCGCCATGATCGGCATGTTCGGCACCGCGATGCTCTGCTACGTGACCCCGAAGGAGCACCTCGGGCTGCCCGACCGGGACGACGTGAAGGCGGGTGTGATCGCGTACAAGATCGCCGCGCACGCCGCCGACCTGGCCAAGGGGCACCCGGGAGCGCAGGCCTGGGACGACGCGCTCTCGAAGGCGCGCTTCGAGTTCCGCTGGGAGGACCAGTTCAACCTTTCGCTGGACCCGGAGACCGCGCGGTCGTACCACGACGCGACGCTGCCGGCCGAGCCGGCGAAGACGGCGCACTTCTGCTCGATGTGCGGTCCGAAGTTCTGCTCCATGAAGATCACCCAGGAGCTGAAGGACTACGCGGCGCGGGGGATGTGGGACAAATCCGAAGAATTCCCCTCCGCCGGGGCGCGGGTCTACCTGCCGCTGGCCTGACCCGCTCCGGGACGGGCCGGTCGCACCGTCGGCCCGCCCCGGAGGTCAGTCGCGGTGGTGGCGGCCGGTCCGCAGGGTACGGGCGTCGTCCGGGTCGTCGTCCGAGGCGAGGCCGGCGACCCAGTCGACGTACTCCTCGTCCCGCCCGAGCGCCTCGGCCTCGGGCGCCGCGGCCTCCTTGGCCCGGTTGCGCCGGAACAGGCCGCGCCGCTGCTTCGCCTTCCCGTTGCCGGCCTCCGCGGCCGCCTCGGTCGGCGCGGCCGGGGACTCTCCGGTCTGCGGGTCGTCGCCGGTCGGCGCCCCCGCTGCGGCCGGCGCGGCGTGCCGCCCGTCCTCGCCGGACCCCGGGTCCTCCCCGGCGGCGGGGGTGGGCTGCCGAGTGGCGGCGAAGGCGTCCCAGGTGGCGCCGCGGCCCAGGTCCGGCAGGGCACGGTGGCGGGGACGCGGCGTGGGCTCGACCCGGGGCGGCTCGGTCGCGGCGCCGCCGTCCCCACTGGTGCCGTCCGGGTCGCCGCCATTGCGGCGCGGGGCGACCGGCCGCCGGGAGGCGGGCCGGACGCTGCCCGGCCCGTCCGACAGGTCCTCGAAGATCGGGAAGCGTGGGCGGGGCGATGCCGGGGCGTCCGTCTTCGCGGCGCGGTCCGCGGCGACCGGCTCGGGGTCGAAGAAGAACCTCCGCTCCGGCGCCGGGCCGTCGGCGCTGGCCGGCGCGTCCGGCGACGTGGCGAGCGGAGCCGCCGGCTCGTCGGGCCCGGCGGGGGGTTCGGCCGGCGTGGTGGGCGCCGCCGCGTCTGGAGCCGCGGGCGGCGCGGGGGCCCCGTCGGGGGGCTGGGCGGGGGGGGGGGGCGCCGGCGCGGCCGGGGCCGCCGGGGGCGCGGCGGG
>NZ_JBSGJR010000423.1:0-6265 GCF_053605645.1 Micromonospora sp. NPDC003776 | reverse complement strand
GCCGCGTGCACCGGCCGGGCCACCGGCACGGTCAGCTCCAGGTGCGGGTGGGCCCGGAAGCCGGTCCGCGGGTGCGCCCCGCCCCGGGTCCGCTCACCGACCACCGTCGCCCGGCCCAGCTGCTGCAGGTCGTACGCCAGCTCCTCGCCGCCGGAGAAGGTGTCTGGGCCGGTCAGCACGTACACCGGCTTGTCCGGGTGGTACCCCGGCACGGGCAGGTGCGGCGCGCTCCAGTACTGCCGGCCCGCGCCGGCCCGGTTGTACATGGTGTGCAGGTGCACCGGTTCGGCGAAGAACCAGCCGCAGATGAGGGCCACCGTGTCGGGGCTGCCGCCCCGGTTGCCGCGCAGATCGAGCAGGAGCGCGTCGGTGCCGGCGAGCAGCCCGAGCGCCGCCGTGACGGCCGCGCCGCCCAGCTGCGGCGGGGCGATGAAGGGCCGCAGGTCCAGCAGGCCGACGTTTCCGGCGAGCCGTTCCACGCTCGCCACCCCGCCCATGTGCCGGGCGGTCAGCTCGGCCCAGGCGTCCTCGTCCGGGTCCTCTTCGCGTTCGGGCAGCGCGGTGGCGTGGTGCTTGAGGCGCAGGTGCAGGTCCCGGTTGACCGATTGGAGGTCCTCGGTGACCAGCGCGCCCAACGCCGCCGGGTCGGCGGCCTCGGCGTACCGGCCGGCGCGGAGGCGGTCGCCCAGGTGGGCGGCGATCTGTTCGGCCACGTCGGGAAAGACGTAGTGCTCGGCGACCAGCTTGGCGGACCGCTCGACGATCTCGGTGATCTCGTCCTGTCGCATCTTCCTGCCCCGTTTCCACAGTGGTGTGCGGGCCAGTAGAGCAGCCGATTGACAAAGCGTCAAGAGAATTAGACGCTTTACGTCGTGCCCGACCCACTCCCCGACGCTCTCCACGTCCGCACCCCCGCCCACTTCAAGGCGCTGGCCCATCCGTTCCGCCACCGGCTGCTCTTCGCCCTCGGCGCGGGGCCCGCCACCATCAGCCAGCTCGCCGCCGGGCTGGGCGCCGCCAAGGGCACCGTCGCCCACCACCTCAAGGTGCTCACCGAGGCCGGCCTGGTCCGCCCCGCCCACACCCGGCAGGTCCGCGGCGGCACCGAGCAGTACCACGAACGCTCCTTCCGCCGCCTCGTCGGCGGCGAGGGCGACGCCGGGGCCACCGCCGCGCTGCTGGGCGCGGTCGCCGAGGAACTCGTCGCCGACCCCGACCCGCTGCTGCACCTGCGCCACCTGCGGCTCACCCCCGAGCAGGCGGACCGGCTCCGGACCAGCCTGGAGGAACTCGTCACCGGCGCCGAGGAGGCCGACACCAGCCAACCGCGCCACGGCGTCCTGGTCGCCCTCTACCGGCGCGGCGCGCCCGCTGCTCCGCTGAAGTGGCCGGTGACGATCGGCCCTGGCGGTGGTAACCCGCGCTGACTAGGCTGGCCGCGTTCGCCGTCCGCAACCCGGTCCTCGTCGTCGAGGTGCGCGCCAGAGAGAGCCGGAGCGATCGTTGTGCCCCAGCAGGACGTGGACCCGGCCGTGACGGCGCGGGCCCGTTCCCCGCTCGCCGGCCGCGTCGGGCTCGTCGCGGCCGCCTTCGTCGTACTCGCCGAAGCCGGCTGGCTGTTCGCCGGCCTGCCCAATGCGGCCCTGGTCAGCGACGTCGGCGCGGTGGCGGTGTCGAGTTGGGCGGCGGTGGCCTGCACCCGGGTGGCCCGCCGGCACCCGGAATCGCTGCGCCGGTTCTGGGCGCTGCTCGCCGTCACCATGGCGCTCGCCGCGCTCGGCCGTACGGTGTGGACGATCGAACGGCTCGGCGGGGAGGGCCTTCCGCACACTCTGCTGGTCGGCGGGCTCTTCACCGCCGGCATCGTCACCGGCACCGCCGCGCTGCTCTGCTCCCTGGCCGCCCCGCGCAGCCTGATCGGGCAGGCCCGTACGGTGCTCGACGGGGTGATCGTCGCGCTGGCGCTGATCCCGATCGGCTGGGTCGTGGTGTTCCGCGACATCGCCGCCGCCGACCTGGCCGACCCGCTGCGCACCTTCGGGCTGCTCTACCCCATGTTCGACCTGATGCAGCTCACCATCCTGGTGGCCGTCGCCGGGCCGGCGCGGCCGATGTGGCGGGCGCTCACCCTGATCGGGGCCAGCCTCGCGATCCGCGCCGCGGCCGACGCCGTCTACGTCTCGCTCATCGCGCACGGCAGCTACGCCCCCGGCCACCCGATCGACGTCTGTTGGCCGCTGAGCTACCTGCTGATGGGCGCCGCCACCAGCCAACCGCCGCCGGCCGCCGACGACGGCGAGGACGAGACCATCGAGTCGCCACTGCCGCCGTGGTGGCGGGTGGCCCTGCCCTACCTGCCGGTCGGCGGCGCCATCGTCGCGGTGGTGCTCGCCCGGCGGCCCACCGGGCAGACCCCCCACCTGATCTTCGTCAGCATGATGGCCCTGCTCGGCGTCCTCGCGCTGCGCCAGGGACTGGCCGCCAACGAGAACCTGCGGCTGGTCGCCCGGCTGCGCCGGCTCGCGTACTCCGACCAGCTCACCGGGCTGCCCAACCGGCTGAGCTTCACCCGGCGGCTGCGCCGGGCGCTGCGCGACGGCCGCCCGGTCGCCGTGCTGCTGCTCGACCTGGACGGCTTCAAACAGGTCAACGACCGCTTCGGGCACGCCGCCGGGGACCGGCTGCTCACCACCATCGCCGAGCGGATGCGCGACAACGTCGGCGCCGACGGCATGATCGCCCGGCTCGGCGGCGACGAGTTCGCCGTGCTGGTCGGCGGCGACCGGCCGGTGCCGCCCGAACGGCTCGCGCAGCGGCTGCTCGCCGCCCTCGAACCGCTGCCCGGCGAGGAGGACCTCGGCGTGCACCCGTCGGCCAGCATCGGCATCGCCGAGTACGGCCCGCAGCACACCTCCCACACCGACCTGCTGCGCGACGCCGACATCGCCATGTACGCGGCCAAGGCGGCCGGCAAGTCCGCGTACCGCTCCTGCACCCCGGAGCTGCGCGAGTCGGCGGTCAGCCGGGCGGAACTCATCGCCGACCTGCGTCGTGCGGTCGACGAGGGGCAGCTGCTCATGGAGTTCCAGCCGATCGTCGACCTGGCCAGCGGCACCGTCCGCAGCGCTGAGGCCCTGGTCCGCTGGCGCCACCCCCGCCTCGGCGTGCTGCCGCCGGCGAAGTTCCTGCCGCTGGCCGAGGAGACCGGGCTGATCCTGGCGATCGACCGGTGGGTGCTCGGGCAGGCGTGCCGGGCCGCGGCGACCTGGCGGCAGCACGCCCCCGATGTGACCGTGGCGGTCAACATCGCCGCCGCCCACCTGCCCCGCCCCGACCTGATCGCCACGGTCACCGAAGCCGTCGAGGCGGCCGACCTGCCGCCGGACGCGCTCACCCTCGAACTCACCGAGTCCGCGCTGATCGACGGGAGCGAGGAGGTGCTCGGCCGGCTGGCCCAGCTGCGCGAACTCGGCATCCGGATCGCCATCGACGACTTCGGCACCGGCTACTCTTCGCTGAGCTACCTGCACCGCATCCCCGCGACGGAGCTGAAGATCGACCGGTCCTTCGTGGCCCGGCTGGACGCCGAGGACGGCCGGGCGTACGCCACTGTGGAGATGGTCAACCGGTTGGCCGGCGCGTTCGACCTGATGGTGGTGGCCGAGGGCGTGGAGACCGGCGCTCAGCACGCGGCGGTGGCCGCGATCGGCTGCGTACACGGCCAGGGCTGGCGGTACGGCCGCCCCGCCGCCCTGCCCGACCTGCTCGCCGCGCTCACCCCGGTCGACGCCACCCGCTGACCGGCCCGGGGTGAGGGGGTCTAAGGTCCCGGCCGGAACGGGGGGTTCGGCCCTGCTCGGGACCCACGTCGGGCAGCCACGATGGAACGGACATCAGCTAGCCGCCACCATCCATACAGGAGCTCGACATGAAGCGACGGACGCTGGATCTGCTGTTCAGCATCGGCGGGCTGGGCCTCGCGGTCCTGCTGCTCGTCGTGGGCATCGTCCTCACCACGAACGCCAACTTCGCCAACAACTACGTGCACGACCAGCTCGCCGCCCAGCACATCAGCTTCAAGCCGGCCAGCACGCTGACCGACGAGGAAAAGAAGTCGGACTGCCTGCGCGAGTACGCCGGCAAGCGGCTCACCACCGGCAAGCAGGCCGAGTGCTACGCCAACGAGTTCATCGGCCTGCACCTCAAGGCGATCGGCGGCGGCAAGACCTACGCCGACCTGGGCGCGCCGGAGTCGGCCCTGAAGGCTCAGGTGGCCCAGGCCGAGCAGGCCAAGGCCGCGAACCTGCCCGACCTGCAGAAGCAGCTCGCCCAGGTCAGCGCCCAGCGGGAGACCGTGTTCAAGGGCGAGACGCTGCGCGGCATGCTGCTCACCTCGTACGGCTTCAGCGAGTTCGGCCGCAAGGCCGGGCAGGGCGCCCTGGCCATGTACCTCGGCGCGGCGCTGCTCCTGCTGCTGTCGGTGGCGGGTCTGTGGCACGCCTTCCGCACCCCGGCCAGCGAGACGTTCGCCGCCCCCGAGCGGACGAAGGAGCGGGTCACCGCCTGACCCGGTCCACCACCCGACCGCCCCCGGCCTCCTCCACCCCTCAGGAGGCCGGGGGCGATCACTGTCCCGCCCGCTCCCGCCGGCCGGCGGCACAATCGGCTTGACCCTCACGCAACGGGAGGCGGGAGCCTTGGTCGCGGAAGGGAGGGAGCCATGGCGTACACGGTGGGTCAGGTGGCCCGGGCGGCCCGGGTGACCGTACGGACGCTGCACCACTACGACGAGATCGGGCTGCTGTCGCCGAGCGGGCGCAGCCCGGCCGGCTACCGCCGCTACGACGACGCCGACCTGGAGCGGCTGCAGCTCATCCGCGCGTACCGGGAGCTGGGGTTCCCATTGGAGGAGATCGCCGAGATCCTCGACGACCCGGGCGGCGACCCGCTGCCGCACCTGCGGCGCCAGCACGACCTGCTGACCGGGCGGATCGGGAAGCTGCAGGAGATGGTCACGGCGATCGAGTTCGCGATGGAGGCGAGAAAGTTGGACATTCAGCTCACCCCGGAGGAGCGGTTCGAGGTGTTCGGGGACTTCGACCCGGACGAGCACGCCGAAGAGGCCGAGCGGCGCTGGGGCGGCACCGAGGCGTACCGGCAGTCCGCCGAGCGGACGGCGCGCTACTCGAAGGAGGACTGGCAGCGCAACAAGGCCGAGAACGAGGACTGGGGGCGGCGGATCACCGCGCTGATGGACTCGGGCGCGCCGGCCGACGGGCCGGAGGCGATGGCCCTCGCGGAGGAGCACCGGCAGCTCATCGGCCGCTGGTTCTACGACTGCTCGTACGAGATCCACACCGGGCTGGCGGACATGTACGTGGCCGACCCGCGGTTCACCGCGTACTACGAGAAGATCCGGCCGGGGCTGGCCGCGTACCTGAACGGGGCGATCCACGCCAACGCGATCAGCCGGGCCTGACCCGACCTGGCTGGCAGGATGGGCCGGACGGCTCAGCCACCGGAGGTCTCGTGATCATCGTCGCCGGCACCCTGTACGTCGATCCCGCCGAGCGGGACGCCTACCTGGCCTCGTGTGTGGAGGCCGTGCGGGCGGCCCGCTCGGCGCCCGGCTGCGTCGACTTCGCGGTCAGCGCCGACCTGGTCGAGCCGGGCCGGATCAACGTGTACGAGCGGTGGGAGTCCGACGAGCAGTTGCTGGCCTTCCGCGGGTCGGGCCCGAGCGAGGAGCAGGCGGCGGCGATCCGCGGCGCCGAGGTGCACAAGTTCCGCATCTCCGGCGTCGAGGCGCCCTGACCCGTCGCGGTCGGGCCCGGTCAGCGCCAGGTTGGCGGATAGTCGTACCAGGGCAGGAGCCGCCCGCCGATCAGGGCGGCGGCGAGCACGACCGCCACGGCCGGCAGGACCGTGTCCAGCAGGTAGGCCGGGCCGGGCCCGGTCAACCCGATCAGCGCCGCGGCGACGGCGGCCGGCGCGTGCGGGGCGCGGAGCAGCAGCATGAGCACGACGGACGGCACCGCGGCGGCCGTAGCTGCCCATGCCGACGAGCCGATGACGGTGGTGACGGCGACCGCGAGGACCGTGCAGGTCGGATAGCTGAGCAGCAGCGCGGCTGGTCGGGCCAGCGGCGCCCGGGGCGCCATCGCGAGCACGGCCGCCGAGGCGACGAAGGGCAGCGCGAAGACGTCCCGTCCGGTCAGCCGCTCGGCGGCGGCGAGCAGGGCCATCGTGGCGAGCAGCAGCGCGC
>NZ_JBSGJR010000422.1:0-6268 GCF_053605645.1 Micromonospora sp. NPDC003776 | reverse complement strand
CCTGCGGACCGTGGCGCGGCAGCGGCTCAGCGACCAGGTGTGAGTACCCTCTCACCCGTGGACGATCACCTGCCGGAGAGCCTGCGGGCCGTGGATCGTCGACCAGCCCGCCGCCCGGACCGGTGGTCAGCGCCTGCCGGGCCTGGTCCTCGATCACGTCGGTGAGCGGGCAAGCCGCCGAGGTCAGCGTCATGTCCAGGGTGGCCACGTTCTGGTCGTCGACATGGACGCCGTACACCAGCCCCAGGTCAACCACGTTGATGCCCAGCTCCGGGTCGACGACGTCCTTCATCGCCTCCTCGATGTCGGCGATGGCGGCCTTGCCGCCGGTCGGCGTCGCCGCGCCGTCGGTCGCCACCGCGCCGGTCTCCGGCGTCGTGGTCTCGTCGCTCATGCCTTCACCTCCGTCGGGCTCACGCCCACCCCGGCGCGTGCCGCGGCGTCCTTGAACGCCATCCACGACAGCAGCGCGCATTTCACCCGGGCCGGGTAGCGCGCGACACCCGCGAACGCCACCCCATCTCCGAGCACCTCCTCGTCAGGCGTGACCTGGCCACGCCCGGACATCAACTCGACGAACGCCTCGTGCACCACCGCGGCGTCGTCCGCGGCCCGGCCGCGCAGCAGCTCGTGCAGCACGCTCGCCGACGCCTGGCTGATCGAGCAGCCCATCCCGTCGTACGAGATGTCGGTGAACACCTTGCCGTCGGTGGCCACCCGCACGGTGATCTCGTCGCCGCAGGTCGGGTTGACGTGGTGCGCCTCCCCCACCCGGGCGTCCGGGCCCGCCGCATCCCGCAGGCCACGGCCGTGCGGGTGCTTGTAGTGGTCCAGGATGATCTCCTGGTAGAGCTGGTCGAGCTGCATCAGTCGAACACCTTCCGCACCTGCTCGAGACCGGCCACCAGCGCGTCGATCTCCTCCGTCGTGGTGTACAGGTAGAACGACGCCCGGGTCATGGCCGGCACACCGAACCGGCTGCACACCGGCTTCGCGCAGTGGTGCCCGACCCGTACCTGCACGCCGAGCGAGTCGAGCACCTGCCCGACGTCGTGCGGGTGCACGTCGCCGAGGGCGAAGGAGATCGTCCCGCCCCGGCCGACCGGCACGTTCGGGCCGAAGATGCGCAGCCCTGGCACGGTGGCGAGCGCGTCCAGCGCGTACGCCGTCAGCTCCTTCTCGTGCCACTGGATGGCGCGCATCCCGACCGCGGTGAGGTAGTCCACCGCCGCGCCCAGCGCCACCGCCTCGGCGATCGGCGGGGTGCCCGCCTCGAACCGGGCCGGCGGCGCGGCGAACGTCGACCGGGCCATGGTCACCGTCTCGATCATCGAGCCGCCACCCATGACCGGGGGCATCGCGGCGAGCAGCTCGCCCCGGCCCCAGAGCACCCCGATGCCGGTCGGGCCGCACATCTTGTGCCCGGTGAAGACGATGAAGTCGGCGTCGTAGTCGACCACGTCCATCGGCATGTGCGGCACCGACTGCGAGCAGTCGAGCAGCAGCAGGGCGCCCACCTCGCGGACCCGCTGGGTGATTCGCCCGGTGGCGTTGACCGTGCCCAGGATGTTGGAGGTGTGCACCAGCGAGACGATCTTCGTCCGCTCGGTGACCAGCTCGTCGAGCCCGGATTCGTCGAGCCGGCCGTGGTCGGTGACCGGGAACCAGCGCAGGGTCGCGCCGGTCCGCTCCGCGAGGAGCTGCCACGGGACGATGTTCGAGTGGTGCTCCATCTCGGAGATCACGATCTCGTCGCCGGGGCCGATCCGGAACCGCGGGTCGGCGTCGGGGCGCAGCGCGGCGTTGGAGAACGCGTACGCCACGATGTTGATCGCCTCGGTGGAGTTCTTGGTGAAGACCACCTCGTCGACGCTCGGCGCGTTGATGAACGCGGCGATCTTCGCGCGCGCCCCCTCGTACGCCTCGGTCGCCTCGGTGCCCAGGGTGTGCACCGAGCGCGACACGTTGGCGTTGTGCGCGGCATAGTGCTCGGCGAGCACGTCGAGCACCTGGCGCGGCTTGTGCGAGGTGTTGGCGCTGTCGAGGTAGACCAGCGGGTGCCCGTTGACCTCCCGGTCCAGGATCGGGAAGTCGGCCCGCACCCGCGCCACGTCGAAGCGGGGCACGTCGTCGTACTGCGGCATGCCCGCCGGGATCGCGATCGAGGTCATCGGGTGCTCGCTCAGGCCCGCGCCGAACCGGCCCCGGCGACGTACCGCTCGTAGCCCTCTTCCTCGAGCTTGTCGGCCAGCTCCGGGCCGCCCTGCTCGACGATCCGGCCGGCGACGAAGACGTGCACGAAG
Source organism: Micromonospora sp. NPDC003776 (assembly GCF_053605645.1). Taxonomy (NCBI): domain Bacteria; kingdom Bacillati; phylum Actinomycetota; class Actinomycetes; order Micromonosporales; family Micromonosporaceae; genus Micromonospora; species Micromonospora sp. NPDC003776. Next base: position 3,965 of record NZ_JBSGJR010000422.1, on the reverse strand, counting down.
TCCGGCTTGATGTAGCGCAGGATCCGGGTGTAGTGGGTGATCAGCAGCAGGCCGGTGTCGCCGGTGTCGCGGACCCGGTTCACGCCCTCGCTGACCACGCGCAGCGCGTCCACGTCGAGGCCGGAGTCGGTCTCGTCGAGGATGGCCATCTTCGGCTTGAGCAGCTCCAGCTGCACGATCTCGTGCCGCTTCTTCTCGCCGCCGGAGAAGCCCTCGTTGACGTTGCGCTGCGCGAACGCCGGGTCCATCTGCAGCTTCTCCATGGCGCCGCGCAGCTCGCCGGCCCAGGTCCGCAGCTTCGGCGCCTCGCCGTCGATGGCGGTCTTGGCGGTACGCAGGAAGTTGGCCACGGAGACACCGGGCACCTCGACCGGGTACTGCATGGCCAGGAAGAGGCCGGCGCGGGCCCGCTCGTCGACGGACATGGCGAGCACGTCCTCGCCGTCGAGGGTCACCGAGCCGCCGGTGATCTCGTACTTGGGGTGACCGGCGATCGAGTACGCCAGGGTGGACTTGCCGGAGCCGTTCGGGCCCATGATGGCGTGGGTCTCGCCCGACTTCACGGTCAGGTCGACGCCGGCCAGGATCGGCTTGAGCTCACCCTCGGGCAGCTTGACCGACACCTTCAGGTCGCGGATCTCCAGGGTGCTCATTATCGGGTCACTCCATTGCTCGGCGTCAGGCTGACGTAGATGTCGCCGTCGCGGACTTCGACGGGGTAGACGGGAACGGGTTCGGTCGCGGGCAGCCCAGTGGGCTCACCGGTACGCAGGTCGAAACGGGAACCGTGCAGCCAGCATTCCAGCGTGCAGCCGTCGACCTCGCCCTCGGAGAGGGCCACCGCGGCGTGCGAGCACTCGTCGTACACGGCGTAGAAGTTGTCGTCCTCGGCGTGCACGATGGCGAGCTGCGTGCCGTCGACGTCGGCGCTGATCGCGGTGCCCTTCGGCACGTCCTCGGTGGAGCAGATCTTGATCATCAGGCGCCGGCCTTCGCCAGGCGGGCCTCGATCGCGTCGCCGAGCCGCTCGCGCAGCTCCTCGACCGGGATCTTGTTGATCAGCTCGGCGAAGAAGCCGCGGACCACCAGGCGGCGCGCCTCCCCCTCCGGGATGCCCCGGGCCATCAGGTAGAAGAGCTGCTCGTCGTCGAAGCGACCGGTCGCGCTCGCGTGCCCGGCGCCGGCGATCTCGCCGGTCTCGATCTCCAGGTTGGGTACGGAGTCCGCCCGCGCGCCGTCGGTCAGCAGCAGGTTCCGGTTGATCTCGTACGTGTCGGTGCCGGTCGCCTCGGCGCGGATCAGCACGTCACCGACCCAGACGGTGTGCGCGCTGTCGCCCTGCAGGGCGCCCCGGTAGCCGACGTAGCTGCGGCAGTCCGGCACGGTGTGGTCGACCAGCTGCCGGTGCTCCAGGTGCTGGCCGGAGTCGGCGAAGTAGAGGCCGTACAGCTCGGCCTCGCCGCCGCGCTCGGCGTACTCCACCGAGGTGTACTGCCGGACCAGGTCGCCGCCGAGGCTCACCTGCACGTGGATCACCTTGGCGTCGCGGCCCAGCTTGACCTTGAGGTGCTGCGCCTGCACCGCGTCGTCGGCCCAGTCGGCGATGGTGACCAGGGTCAGCTTCGCGCCGTCGCCCACCGCCACCTCGACGTTGTCGGCCAGGGTGGCGGAGCCGGCGTGCTCCAGCACCAGGGTCACCTCGGCGAACCGGCCGACCTCGACGAAGGTGTGGCCGAAGGCGAGCGCCTCGGCCCCCTCGCCGACCACCCGCAGGCTCACCGGGGCGGACACCACCGCGTCGCGGTCGACCCGCACCAGCAGCGCCTGCTCGGCCCCGCCGTACGCCAGCGCGCTCACCCGGTCGAACGGGGTGAGCACGCTGCCCACCCGCGGGTCGTCCCGGCCGATCCGGTCGACGGTGACGCCCTCGGGCAGGTCGGCGTACTCGTGGCGGACCGTGCCGGTCGCGGCCGGCACCCCACCCGTCAGGCCGCGCAGGCGCTTGAGCGGGGTGAACCGCCACTCCTCCTCCAGGCCGGTCAGGGCCGGGAAGTCGGCGACGTCGTACGAGCGGAGCGCCTGCGACTTGGTGGCGGGCGGCGCGGAAGCCTGGGTAGTCATCTCTTCCTTGGTCTGTTCTGCGACGACGGTGTCATTGATCGGAGGGCGGGTCGGGCTGGTCGGTGCCCGGCGCGACCGGTCGGGGTCGCGCCGGGGTCAACCGAGGATCAGCCGACCGCGCCCTCCATCTGGAGCTCGATCAGGCGGTTGAGCTCCAGGGCGTACTCCATCGGGAGCTCCTTGGCGATCGGCTCGATGAAGCCGCGCACGATCATCGCCATCGCCTCGTCCTCGCTCAGGCCCCGGCTCATCAGGTAGAAGAGCTGGTCCTCGCTGACCTTGGAGACGGTCGCCTCGTGCCCCATCGACACGTCGTCCTCACGGATGTCGACGTACGGGTAGGTGTCGGAGCGGGAGATGGTGTCGACCAGCAGCGCGTCGCACTTCACGGTGCTCCGGCTGTTGGTCGAGCCCTCCAGCACCTGCACCAGACCGCGGTACGAGGTGCGGCCGCCGCCCCGGGCGATCGACTTCGACACGATGGTCGAGGAGGTGTGCGGCGCGGCGTGCACCATCTTGGCGCCGGCGTCCTGGTGCTGGCCCTCGCCGGCCATGGCCACCGAGAGCACCTCGCCCTTGGCGTGCTCGCCGGTCATGTAGACCGCCGGGTACTTCATGGTCACCTTGGAGCCGATGTTGCCGTCGATCCACTCCATGGTCGCGCCCTCGTGGCAGACGGCGCGCTTGGTGACCAGGTTGTAGACGTTGTTCGACCAGTTCTGGATGGTCGTGTAGCGGCAGCGGGCGTTCTTCTTGACGATGATCTCCACGACGGCGCTGTGCAGCGAGTCCGAGGAGTAGATGGGCGCGGTGCAGCCCTCGACGTAGTGCACGTACGCGCCCTCGTCGACGATGATCAGCGTCCGCTCGAACTGGCCCATGTTCTCCGTGTTGATCCGGAAGTAGGCCTGCAGCGGGATCTCCACGTGCACGCCCTTCGGCACGTAGATGAACGATCCACCGGACCAGACGGAGGTGTTCAGCGCGGCGAACTTGTTGTCGCCGACCGGGATGACCGTGCCGAAGTACTCCTTGAACAGGTCCTCGTGCTCGCGCAGCGCGGTGTCGGTGTCGAGGAAGACGACGCCCTGCTCCTCGAGGTCCTCACGGATCTTGTGGTAGACGACCTCGGACTCGTACTGCGCCGCGACACCGGCGATCAGCCGCTGCTTCTCCGCCTCGGGGATGCCCAGCTTGTCGTAGGTGTTCTTGATGTCCTCGGGCAGGTCCTCCCAGCTGGCGGCCTGCTTCTCGGTGGACCGGACGAAGTACTTGATGTTGTCGAAGTCGATCCCGGTGAGGTCGGCGCCCCAGGCCGGCATCGGCTTGCGGCCGAACAGCCGCAGGCCCTTCAGGCGCAGGTCGAGCATCCAGGCCGGCTCGTTCTTCTTGGCCGAGATGTCCCGCACCACCGCCTCGTTGAGGCCGCGCTGGGCGGACGCCCCCGCGACGTCGGGGTCGGCCCAGCCGTACTCGTAGCGACCGAGGGCGGCGAGCTGCTCCTCCTGGGTCAGGGGCTGGACGATCTGCTCGGTCATCTATCTGTCCTCACAGGGTTGACGGTGTTACGGGACTGGGCCGGGATGTGCGTGGTGCACACCCCGTCGCCGTGCGCGATGGTGGCCAGACGCTGCACGTGGGTGCCGACCAGACGGGAGATGACCGCCGTCTCGGCCTCGCACAGCTGGGGAAACTCGGCGGCCACGTGCGCCACCGGGCAGTGGTGCTGGCAGAGCTGGCCGCCGGAGGCGATCGTGGACGCGTTGGCAGCGTAGCCCTCGGCGGTGAGCGCCCCGGCGAGCGCCTCCGCCCGGGCGAGGGGGTCGTCGCCGGCGTCCTCCATG
>NZ_JBSGJR010000421.1:0-6275 GCF_053605645.1 Micromonospora sp. NPDC003776 | reverse complement strand
CCGCCGCGGCGGCGGCCCCGGCGGCGCGGCTGTTGGCGGTGGCGTTGAGCACGGTGAGCGCGGGCCAGGGCACGCCGACGGCGGCGAAGGCGTCGGCGAAGCCGGTGAGCCGGCCGCGCGTGGTGGGGTGCGGCGCGTCCCCGGGACCGGCCAGGCGCAGCGGCCCGGGCGGCGCGTCGGGCAGCACGGAGTCGCCGAGCAGGGCCACCCGGCGGTGGCCGAGCGCGGCGACGTGGTCGGCGACGGATCGGGCCGCGGCCCGTTCGTCGATGCCCACGTACCGGTCGTCGGGGCCGGCGTCGGCACGCGGGGCGGTGGTGACGTACGGCAGCCCCCGGTCGCGGATGGCCTGCAGGACCCACTCCTCGTCGCCGACGCAGTAGACGCAGAAGCCGTCCACGGACGCGTTCTCGACCACGCTGCGGACCCGGGCCCGGTCGGCGGGCAACGGCATCAGCAGCAGGCTGGTGCCGTGTCGCTCCGCGGTCCGGCCGACCCCGGCGAGGAACCGCACCGCGAACGGGTCGGTGAAGGCGTAGGACAGCTCCGAGGTGAACAGGACACCGATCGCCCCGACGAACCCGCGCCGCAGGGAGCGGGCGGTCGGGTTGGGGCCCGGGTAGCCGAGCCGCCGCGCCGCGTCGAGGATCTTCGTCCGGAGCGCCGCGGAGAGCTGGTCCGGCCGGCTGTAGGCGTTGGACACGGTGCTCCGGGAGACGCCCACCGCGTCGGCCACGTCCTGGAGGGTCGGCTTCACCGGCTCACCCTTCTGGATCGATTCAGAACTGGATCGATTCAGAGACTACCCGCAGCCGGTGGCGACGGTCAATGGCAGGCGTTGCCGGCGTCAGGCCGGGTAGAGCTCGTCGCGGATCCGGGCGAGCAGTTCGGAGGTCCGCTCCGGCGGCGCGGCCTCGACGCAGAGCCGCTCCATCGCCAGCGCGTAATAGTCCAGGTCGTCGCGCTTGTCGAGGTAGATGGCGCTGGTCAGCTGTTCGATGTAGACGATGTCCGGCAGGTCCTGGTCGCCGAACCGCAGGATGCTGAACGCGCCGCTGGCCGCGGCGTGGCCGCCGGCGGCGAACGGGACGATCTGAAGCTGGACGTGCGGCGCGGCGGTGGCCTCGATCAGGGCGTCGAGCTGCGCGCGCATCACCGCGGGACCACCGATCGGCCGGCGCAGGGCGGCCTCGTCGAGCACCGCCCAGAGCTGGGGCGGACTGCTGCGGCGCAGCAGCTCCTGGCGCTCCATCCGCAGGCTCACCCGCCGCTCGACCTCCTCGGCCGGCGCGCCCCGGTGACCGAGCAGGATCACCGCCCGGGCGTAGTCGGCGGTCTGCAGCAGGCCGGGCACGAACTGCACCTCGTACGTGCGGATCAGCGCGGCGGCCGCCTCCAGGCCCAGATAGGACTGGAACCAGCTGGGCAGCACGTCGCCGTACCGGTGCCACCAGCCGGGGCTGTTCGCGTCGCGCGCCAGCTTGAGCAGCGCCTCCCGCTCGTCGGCCGCGATCACCCCGTAGAGGGTGAGCAGGTCGGCGACGTCGCGTTCCTTGAAGCCGACCCGGCCGAGCTCCATCCGACTGATCTTGGATTCGGAGGAGCGGATCTCCCAGCCGGCGCTCTCCCGGGTCACCCCGGCACCTTCCCGGAGCCGGCGCAGCTGCCCCCCGAGCAGCATGCGCAGCACCGTCGGCCCGCTGGTCGGGCCCCCCTCGGTGGGCACCATCGTCACTGCTCGTCCCTCGCCTGCCGACATACCCGACCGGACGCCCCAGCCCGGCCGACGTGTAAGCATGCCATGGACCGACAGTGAGGTGAACTCCCCCGGACGGCCGAGTCAGTCCCGCTGGCGAGACGTGCGGCGGGCGATCAGGTTGTCGAAGTCGCCGTCGCGCGCGCCGAGCACGAACGCGGCGATCTCGTCCACTGTGTAGATCAGCGCCGGCCCCTCGGGGTACCGGGAGTTGCGCACGGCGATCCCGGCGCCGCCGGGAAGCTCGGCCAGCTCGACGCAGTTGCCGCTCGGGTTGCTGCGTCGGCTCTTCTGCCAGCGCAGCGGCGGCAGCTGGCTGGTCGGTACGCCGTTGTGAGGCTGCTGCATGGGGCGTCTTTCTGTGCAAGAGCCAGCCGATGCCGCGGGGAGGACAGGCGTGGGTGGCAAGAAGGGATCTGTCGACTGAGGACGAGATGCACGTGCATCTGCTATTGCATCTGCATTGGACAGCGAGCATGATAACCCGAAGTGTGGTGTACCCAGGTGTTCACTTTGGGTGACCCCGCTCCGGGTTGCGAACAGCGAAAACGGTCGCCGGTAAGGCGAGTCTGCGGTGAGGAGGGCGCGTGCCGGACCCGATGACCGTCGCCTCCGGTATCTCCGCCGCCGGCGCCCTGGTCTCCGCCTGGCAACTGCGCCGCCGGGCGCTGCGCGCAGAGGCGGAACTCGAGCTGCTCCAGGCCGAACTGGAAGCCGAACGGCACGCGGCCAGCCACGACCCGCTGACCGGCCTGCCGAACCGCCGGGCCTTCTTCCGGCTGGCCGCGGCCCTGCTCACCGACGCCGCCGGCAAGCCGCTGGTCGCGATCGTGCTCGACCTCGACGGCTTCAAGCAGGTCAACGACCGCTACGGGCACGCCGCCGGCGACCAGGTGCTGGTCAGCGTGGCCCAGCGGCTCACCGCCTTCGCCGGGGACAACCTGGTGGCCCGGCTCGGCGGTGACGAGTTCGCCGGGCTGCTGGCCAGCCCGACGGTGGACCGGCGGTGGCTCGAGCACGCCAGCCGCCGGCTCTACGAGGCGGTCGCGGCGCCGATCCCGCTCGGCACCCGCACCGTACGGGTGACCGCCTCCGTCGGGCTCGCCCCGGTCTACGGGCCCACCCAGCTGACCGACGCGCTCTGCCGGGCGGACGCGGCGATGTACCAGGCGAAGAGCGTCGGCGCGGCCCGGGCCGCCCGGGAACTCATGGCCGAGTGCTGAGCGCAGCGCCCGTGGGGGCGGGCGAAGCCCCGCTCAGCCGTCCCAGCGGCCGAGGTCGCGGAGCGCCTGGCGGGCGAGGCTGACCAGCCCGACGGGCGACAGCAGCCCCGCCACGATCCGCAGCGCGCGCACCCGGTCGGCCTCGGACCGCTCGGTGTCCGCCACATCACCGGCCCAGCTTGAGATGTCGTCGAGCGCACGCACCCCGAGGTGGTAGGCCAGCCGGACCGGATCCGGCTCCGCCGGACCGTACCCCTCGAAGAAGGCAGCCTGCTCCGCCGAGGTCACCGGCGCGAACGCGAGCACCCCGCCGAGGACGAACATCAGGTCCCGTTCGCGGGGCGCGAGCACCGCGTCGTCCCAGTCGATCAACCAGACCTGACCCTCCGGGCCGAGCAGCAGGTTGCCCAGGTGCGGATCGCCGTGGCAGACCACCAGGTCGGCCGGGCGGGCGCGCAACTCCGCGCCCAGCCGGTCCACCCGGTCCAGCAGGGTGGCCAGGTCGTCGGCCGCCTCCCGCCAGCGGCCCGCCACCGCATGGGTCCACCGGTCGGCCGTGCGGTCGTCCACCAACCGCAACCGGCGGTCCATCTCCCGTGTCGCCGCGCCGACCAGCGCGTGGGTGTGGTCCTCCCGGGGCAGCCCGGCCAGTTCGTCGGTCACGGCGACCGCGTGGGTCGCGGCCAGCACCTCGCCGTACGCCCGCCAGTGAGCGGGACGCATCCCACCGGCGAGGGCCCGCTCGTCGGAGGCCCACGGCACCACCGACAGCCGACGTCCCTCGTGGACGGTGCTCACCTCGCCCGCGCGGGAGACCCGGGGGGCGACGATGCCCGGTACGCCCTGCCGGGCGAGCTGGGCCGTCACCACCAACCCGGCCGGGGTGCCGCCCCCGCTCAGCTTGACCGCGTACTCGCCACCGTCGGCGGTGGTGGCGCGCCACAGCTCGGCGCTGGCGTCCGCGCCATACCCGTCGGGCACGGCGGAGACGATGGTCAGGCCGAAATCGGCCGCCACCCACCCGGCGAGCCGCTCATCCACGCCGGTCGCCATCTCGCTCGTCACCGGCCCACCATGCCACTCCGGTGACCGGCGAGCTGACCGTTACCGCCAGCCGTAGCCGGCGCGCAGCGCCTGGCCCACCCGGTCGAACCGGGGCCGGTCCAGCACTGCGCCCTCGCGGCGGATGCTGTCCTCCCGCATGGTCAGCACCCGGTCGAGGCGTACCCAGCTCGGGCGCTGGTCGCGGTCCCACTCCCCCGGGCCGAGCGCCAGCCAGTGCCGCTGCCCGTCCCGGTCGCTCTGGCTGGACAGCATCAGCCCGAACAGGGTCCGGCTCTGCCGGCCGACCACCAGCACCGGCCGGTCCTTGCCCTGCCGGGGGTCGTCCTCGTACGGAACCCAGGTCCAGACGATCTCGCCCGGGTCGGCCTGGCCGTCCAGCTCCGGGGCGTACGCCAGCTCGCGCCGTTGCAGCGCGGTCACCTGGCGGCGCCGGGCCACCTGCGCCGGGATCGGCCCCGGGGTGCGGGCCGGCGCGGACGCGCCGCCGGTGATCCGGCCGAGCCGGGACGCCACACTCTTCAACAGACCTGCCACGGCCGGCAGCCTACCGTCCGGCGATGCCCGGCGCGCGGTGTGGATCAGGAACGAAAGTCGGTGGTCGCAAACCCCTTGCGGACCGGACTCGCCCGGGTGGTCGACGCCGGTTCGGACTGAACCGGGGAGTCCCCGCACCGGCTCCGGGTGATTCACTCGGCCCGGAGGTGGTGGGGATGACCATGGAGGTGAGCACCCGCAGCCTGCCGGGGCGCCCGGCGGCGATTGGTTCGGCGGGGCCGTTCACGCTGGTGGTGGACCGGCCGGCCGACGGCGGCGGGGACGGGATCGGCTTCAACGGCGGGCAGCTGCTCTACCTGGCCGTCGCGGGGTGCGTCTCCAACGACCTGTTCCGCGAGGCGCGGGCGTTGAACATCGTCCTGCACCGGGTCGAGGTGACGGTGCACGGCGACTTCGCCGGCGACCCGGCCGTCTCCACCGAGATCGACTACGACGTACGGGTGGCCGGGGACGCGCCCGACGAGCGGCTGCGCGAGCTGGTGTCCCGGGTGGACGCGATCGCGGAGATCCCCAACTCGCTGCGCCGGGGCACCCCCGTACGGCTGCGCCATGCCGAGGTGACCGGCGGCCCGGACGCAGGCTGACGCCGCGCCGTCGCCGAGTTGGGCTCGGCGAGCGCGGCTGGCCTGGCGAGCGGCCTGGGTCGGCCGGGGACCGCCTGGGCGGCAGGCGCGGACCGGGGTCAGGTCGGGCGGCGGGCCACGACCAGGGCGGTCCGCAGGTCCAGCACGACCGTGCCGCCGAAGCCGTCGACCGCCACCCCGTCGTGGTACGCGCGGGCGCCGTCGACGATCTCCGCCGGATAGCCTGGTCGGGCCTCATCGTATTCGCCGGCCACCTCGCCGAAGAGCTGCGACATGATCGTCATCATCGCAGCGCCGGCCGACGGCCATCGACCCGCCGGGAGGAACCGTGCACCCCGAACTGCCCCGCGACCTGCCGGTGATCGAGCGCCGCGCGGTCCGGCTGGTGGTGCTCGACGCGACCGACCGGGTGCTGCTGTTCCACACCCGGGATCCGGAGCACCCCCGCCTCGGCATCTGGTGGGAGCTGCCCGGCGGCGGGCTCGACCCCGGTGAGACGTACCGGGCGGCGGCGGTGCGGGAGCTGCGCGAGGAGACCGGGATCGTGGTCGAGCCGGCTGCCGTGGGGGCGCCGACCTGGCGGCGCCGGGCCAGCTTCATCCACCGTCAGCTGCGGCACCTGCAGGACGAGGTGGTGGTGCCGGTGCGGTTGCCCGGGCCGGGCCCGGACGTGGACGAGGCGCACCGGCTCGACTACGAGGTGGAGGACTACTTCGGTTTCCGCTGGTGGCCGGTCGCGGAGATCGTCGCGGATCGGCCGCGCTGCTATCCGGGGCGGCTGCCCGAGTTGCTGCCGGCGTTCCTGGCCGGCGAGGAGATCGACGAGCCGTTCGAGCTGTGGTCCTGACGGGCCGGCGGGGGTGACGGACCGGCGCCCAACCGGCACAGTGGACCGGTGAACCCACTCCACGAACCCCTCGCTCGCTACGCCGAGCGGCTGCACCGCGCCGCCGGCGCCGCCCACCACGTCGCCTCCCCGCTCGGCGCCTGGCTGCTCCTCGCGCTGACCGGCCCGGCCGCCGCCGGCGACACCCGGCAGGAACTCGCCGAGGCGCTCGGCACCGATGTGGACGCGGCGGCGGAGGCGGCGCG
>NZ_JBSGJR010000420.1:0-6280 GCF_053605645.1 Micromonospora sp. NPDC003776 | reverse complement strand
GCCAAGGCCGCCGCCCCGGCGAAGGCCGCCAAGACGACCCGCGCCACCAAGGCGACCGTGGCGGCCAAGACCGCCGCGGCGAAGCCGGCGACGTCCGGCGCCAAGGGCGAGGGCCCCGAGGGCGAGATCGACCCGGAGGAGCTGGCCGCCGAGATCGAGGACGTGGTGGTCGACGAGCCGGCCGAGCTCACCCAGGCCGCGGAGGCCGACGCGGCCAGCTCCGCCAGCGACAACGACTTCGAGTGGGACGACGAGGAGTCCGAGGCGCTCAAGCAGGCGCGTCGGGACGCCGAGCTGACCGCCTCCGCCGACTCCGTGCGGGCCTACCTCAAGCAGATCGGCAAGGTGCCGCTGCTCAACGCCGAGCAGGAGGTCGAGCTCGCCAAGCGGATCGAGGCCGGCCTCTACGCCGCCGAGCGGCTGCGCGCCGCCGAGGAGGGCGAGGAGAAGCTCACCCGCGACATGCAGCGTGACCTGCTGTGGATCTCCCGGGACGGTGAGCGGGCCAAGAACCACCTGCTGGAGGCGAACCTTCGGCTGGTCGTCTCGCTGGCCAAGCGCTACACCGGTCGCGGGATGGCCTTCCTCGACCTGATCCAGGAGGGCAACCTCGGCCTGATCCGCGCCGTCGAGAAGTTCGACTACACCAAGGGCTACAAGTTCTCCACCTACGCCACCTGGTGGATCCGCCAGGCCATCACCCGCGCCATGGCCGACCAGGCCCGCACCATCCGCATCCCGGTGCACATGGTCGAGGTGATCAACAAGCTCGGCCGGATCCAGCGCGAGCTGCTCCAGGACCTGGGCCGCGAGCCCACCCCGGAGGAGCTGGCCAAGGAGATGGACATCACACCGGAGAAGGTGCTGGAGATCCAGCAGTACGCCCGGGAGCCCATCTCGCTGGACCAGACCATCGGCGACGAGGGTGACAGCCAGCTCGGCGACTTCATCGAGGACTCGGAGGCCGTGGTCGCGGTCGACGCCGTCTCCTTCTCGCTGCTGCAGGACCAGCTCCAGCAGGTGCTGCAGACGCTGTCCGAGCGCGAGGCGGGCGTGGTACGCCTGCGCTTCGGCCTCACCGACGGCCAGCCGCGCACCCTGGACGAGATCGGCCAGGTGTACGGCGTGACCCGGGAGCGCATCCGTCAGATCGAGTCGAAGACCATGTCCAAGTTGCGGCACCCCTCGCGTTCCCAGGTGCTCCGCGACTACCTGGACTGAGCCGGGCACGTCAACCAGTCGTGTCGGTTTGATCACCAGCCGTACAACACTCTTTGGTGATCGGTCGGTTGCCTGTTTGTGATCGTTGACGTGGCACCCTTGGTGCACGGCACACTGTCTTCCACGCCAGGTGTGACCTCCGTCCCCGACGGGCACACAGGGAAGGCAGGGCCCGAGAAGGGTGTTGCACGATAGGTGAGCAACCGAAGAGAGTGTTCATCGGTGACGACCAGAGGAGGAAGGCGATGACCCCGACCCTCACGCCGCCGCCCGAGACGGTGGCCCCCCCGGCCGCCGATGAACGGTGCGACCGCTGCAATGCTGCCGGCAAGCTCCGGATCACTCTGGCGGGTGGGAGCGAGCTGGTGTTCTGTGGGCACCACGCGAACAAGTACGCGGAGGATCTCGTGAAGATCACCGTGCGGTACGCGACGGACCCGGAGTTCAGCTGGCGTGGCGCCGATCTGATGGCGAACTGAGCCGGTAACCAGATAACCGCGACAAAGCCGGCCGGAGGCCCCCTGGGGGCCTCCGGCCGGCTTTTGCGTCCGCCGAGCCAACCCCCGTTGATCAAGGAGTTTGCGTCAGAAACCGGCCCGGTCCGGACGCAAACTCCTTGATCAACAAGAACGGGGGCCGGGGGGCCGGGTCAGAGGGTTTGGACGGTGGCGATGCGCTCTTCGAGCTGCTCGATGGTGGCCTGGGCGCTGGGCGGACCGCCGCAGAGTCGGCGCAGCTCGGCGTGGATCTTGCCGTGCGGCTGGCCGGTGCGGTGGTGCTGCGCGGCCACCAGGGCGTTCAGCTGCCGCCGCAGGGCCACCCGGCGCTGGGCGGCACTCATCGGTGGGGTCGCCGCCGCCGGGGCCTCAGCGGCGGGCTCAGCGGTCCGCTGGGCGGCCCGGCGGCGCTGGGCGGCGAGCTGTTCGGCCTGCCGCTTGGTCAGCAGCATCGACACCTGGTCGGCGGTGAGCAGCCCAGGGAGGCCGAGATACTCCTCCTCCTCGGGGGTACCGGCCTGGGCGGCGGTGCCGAACGACGCACCGTCGAAGATCACCTGGTCCAGCTCGGCGGTGGCGGAGAGCGCGGCGAACCGCTTCTCCAGCTCGCCGCTGGCCTGATCGTTGCGCTGGGCGCGCTCCAGCAGGTCGTCGTCGAGCCCGTCGGAGTCCTTCGGCTTGCCGAGCACGTGGTCCCGCTCGGCCTCCATCTCGCTGGCCAGCCCGAGCAGGTGCGGCACGCTGGGCAGGAAGACCGAGGCGGTCTCCCCGGGGCGCCGGGCCCGGACGAACCGGCCGATGGCCTGGGCGAAGTAGAGCGGGGTGCTGGCGCTGGTCGCGTACACGCCCACCGCCAGCCGGGGGATGTCGACGCCCTCGGACACCATCCGGACCGCGACCAGCCAGCGCTGCCCGGAGGCCGCGAACGTCGCGATCCGCGCGGAGGCGCCCTGGTCGTCGGAGAGCACCACGGCGGCCCTCTCGCCGGTCACCTGCTCCAGCAGCTTCGCGTACGAGCGGGCCACCTGCTGGTCGCTGGCGATGACCAGGCCACCGGCGTCGGGCATGCCGTTGTCCCGCAGCACGGTCAGCCGGGCGTCGGCCGCCCGCAGCACCTGCGGCATCCAGTCGCCGGCCGGGTCCAGCGCGGTCCGCCATGCCTGGGCGATCAGGTCCTGGGTCATCGGCTCGCCCAGCCGCGCCGCCAACTCCTCCCCGGCGTTGGTGCGCCACCGGGTCTCCCCCGAGTACGCCAGGAAGAGCACCGGCCGGACCACGCCGTCGCGCAGCGCGTCGGAGTAGCCGTAGACGGAGTCGGCGCGGGAGCGGAGCAGCCCGTCCCCGCCCCGCTCGTAGCTGACGAACGGGATCGGGTTGTCGTCGGAGCGGAACGGCGTACCGGTGAGCATCAGCCGGCGGACCGCCGGCTCGAAGGCCGCCTTGACGCCGTCGCCCCAGGTGCGCGAGTCGCCGGCGTGGTGGATCTCGTCGAGGATGACCAGGGTCCGCCGGGTCATCGTGCGTCGCCGGTGCACCTGCGGGGCCATCCCGACCTGGGCGTACGTCACGACGGCGCCGTGGAAGTCGGCGGCCGAGTGCAGGTCGGCGTTGCGGAACGCGGCGTCGAGCTGGATGCCGACCCGGGCGGCGGACTGGGCCCACTGGGTCTTCAGGTGCTCGGTGGGGGCGACCACGGTGACCGCCTCGACGGTGCCGTCGTTCAGCAGCTCGGCGGCGATCCGCAGGGCGAACGTGGTCTTACCGGCGCCGGGCGTGGCGACCGCGGTGAAGTCCTCGGTCCGGCGGCGCAGGTACTCCACCATCGCCTTGCGTTGCCAGGCACGCAGGGGCGGGAACGTCTCGAGCGCCGGCAACCGCGGTGCCACGGGTAGCTCCTCTCCGCTCCACACGGCGGCGAGCCCCGCCCAGCCGAGGGCCACGGGTACCGCCGCCCATGAAAACGCCCTCGCGCATGGGTGCCGCGAAGGCCGACTCAGCATAACCAGCGGCGGCCCTTCGCCCCACTCGACGCCACGCTGGTCACATCCGCGCGCCCCCGACCGCCCGGGCGGTCCACCGCCGGCCGCCCATGATCCACTCGCGCTGCGGCGGAGCGCGGCCTCGACGCCGACGAAGGGCGGAGCTGCCGCAACCTGAGTGGATCAAGCGCCGCGAGCGCGGGCCGGCGCAGGTCAGCCCTGCGGACCCCGGGTGCCGGTACGCGGCGGACGCAGCGTGGGCACGGGCGCCGACCAGCGCCGGCGCAGGGAGATCAGACGCAGCGCGACGACGAAGACCGCGGCGCAGGTCAGCGGCCCGACCTTCGCCTGCCCGTACGTCGACAGCAGGGCCACCAGGACGGCGCCGGCGAGCGCGGCGACGGCGTAGATCTCCCGGCGCAGCACCACCGGGATCTCGCCGGTGAGCAGATCCCGGCCCAGGCCGCCGCCGATCGCGGTGAGCACGCCGATCATGCAGGCGCCGACCGCCGGCACGTGCGCCTCGAGCGCCTTGAGCGTGCCGGTGACGGTGAACAGGCCGAGGCCGGCCGCGTCCAGCACCAGCACGGTGGTGCGCAGCCGGGCGAGCTGGGGGTGCAGCCAGAAGACGGCGGTGGCGGTGGCCGCGGCGGTCACCGCGTACCGCCAGTCGGCGAAGGCCAGCGGGGGAACCTCGTCGATGACCAGGTCCCGGAAGATGCCGCCACCGAGGGCGGCGACCACTCCGACGAAGACCACCCCGAACAGGTCGAGCCGTTTCGCCACCGCCGCGGAGGCACCGGAGGCGGCGAAGACCGCCACGCCGGTGAGGTCGGCGAGCAGCAAGGGGGTGGAGGTGGTCACCGCCGCAGGGTACGTGGGCGGCCGGCTCGGCCGCCCAGGATCACTCGGCGTACGAGTCGTAGATCTCCTTGCACTTCGGGCAGACCGGCGAACCCGGCTTGGCGGCCTTGGTCACCGGGAACGTCTCGCCGCAGAGCGCCACCACGAAGGTGCCCATGACGGCACTCTCGGCGATCTTTTCCTTGCGGACGTAGTGGAACATCTCGGGACCGGTGTCGGCGTCCTTCAGCTCCGGACGCTCAAGAACCTCTGTGCTCACGTGTACACCTCCAACTGAACAGTTTGGCAGGTCGATCCGGGGTGGTCCACCGCAGGTCGGCCGGAGGGCGGCCCGTACCGTAACGGAAGTGACCAACTTTCACATCAGTTTCGGCACCGAGGTGGCCGACGCCCTGCGCGACGGGCGTCCCGTCGTGGCCCTGGAGAGCACCATCGTCTCGCACGGCCTCCCCCGGCCGGACAATCTGCTGGTCGCGCGGCAGATCGAGCAGGCGGTCCGGGACGCGGGCGCGGTCCCGGCCACCATCGGCATGGTGGCCGGCGAGCTGATCGTGGGGCTGGACGACGCCCAGCTGACCCGGCTTGCCACGGTCGACGGGGTGAGCAAGCTCTCCGTACGCGATCTCGCGGTGGCGGCGGCGACCGGCGCGGACGGCGCGACCACGGTGGCCGCGACCAGCGCGGTGGCCGCGGCCGCCGGGATCGGGGTCTTCGCCACCGGCGGGCTGGGCGGGGTGCACCGGGAGGCGGCGCAGACCTTCGACGAGTCGGCCGACCTGGTCACCCTGGCCCGGACCCCGATCGCGGTGGTCTGCGCCGGGGTCAAGTCGATCCTCGACGTCGGCGCCACCCTGGAGCGGCTGGAGACCCTCGGGGTGAGCGTGGTCGGCTACCGCACCCGCCGCTTCCCCGGCTTCTACCTGACCGACGCCGGGTTCGACCTGGACTGGTCGGTGGAGTCGCCCGAGCAGGTGGCCGACGTGCTGCTGGCCCGGGAGGCGCAGGGCGTGCACCAGGGCGGGCTGATCGTGGCCCACCCGCTGCCGGTCGACGAGCAGCTCGACCCGGCGCTGCACGACCGCACCCTGGCCGACGGGCTGGCCCTGCTGGCCCGGGACGGGGTCACCGGCAAGGCGGTCACCCCGTTCCTGCTGGCCCACTTCCACTCGGCCACCGAGGGCGCCAGCCTGGCGGTGAACGTCCGGATCATCCTGCGCAACGCCGACCTGGCCGCCCGGATCGCGGTCGCCGCGGCGGCCCGCCGCACCGCGGCATGAGTCCGCGCATCGTCGTGGTCGGCGACGTGATCACCGACGTGGTGGCGGTGCTCTCCGGGCCGCTCGCCACCGGCTCGGACACCGCCGCCGGGATCCGGTTCAGCGGCGGCGGCCAGGCGGCGAACACGGCGGCCTGGCTCGCCGCGCAGGGGGCGCAGGTCACGCTGATCGCCGCGGTGGGCGACGACGAGACGGGCCGGGAGCGGGTCGCCGAGCTGGCCCGGATGGGCGTCACCTGCGCGGTGGAGCGGCACGAGGGGTATCCGACCGGGACGGTGATCGTGCTCGCCCACGGCGGCGAGCGGACGATGATCAGCCAGCGCGGGGCGAACCTGCGGCTGACCGCCGCGCAGGTCGACTGGGCCCTGGCGGCGACGCCCGACGCCGGGCACCTGCACCTGTCCGCGTACACCCTGCTGGACGCCGGGTCGCGCGACGCGGG
>NZ_JBSGJR010000419.1:0-6281 GCF_053605645.1 Micromonospora sp. NPDC003776 | reverse complement strand
CGCCGCCGTGGTGGTCGGCGAGGCCGAGCGGGTCTCCCGGACGGCGGGCGCGGTGGTCGCCGAGGTCGACGCGGTGGCCGGGCGGGCCGCCGGCACGGTGGTCGCGGCGGAGCAGGCCGCCGGGACCGCGGCGGAGCTGCTGGCGGCGTACGAGCCGGCGCTGCGCCGGGCCGCGCCGATGGCGGCCCGGTTCGTCGAGCAGCTCAGCCCGGAGGAGGTGACCGCCGCGATCCGGCTGGTCGACGAGCTGCCGAAGCTCAAGGAGCACCTGACCTCGGACGTGCTGCCGATCCTGGCCACCCTGGACCGGGTCGGTCCGGACCTGCACGACCTGCTCGCGGTCACCCGCGACCTCAAGCTCGCCGTCGCCGGCATCCCCGGCCTGGGCATGCTCCGCCGCCGGGGCGAGCGCCTCGCCGACGAGCCCGCCGACCGCGACGCCGCCGTCGGCTGACCGGACCGCGACCGGCCGCCGTCAGCAGTCGCAGGTCACCGCCGCGCGGGGCGCGGTCAGCTCGTCCACCCGACGGCGGACGGTCCCGGCCGGGGTGACCACCGGCAGCCCCTCCCGGGCCCAGTACTCGAAGCCGCCGATCATCTCCTTGACCGGCCGGCCGAGCCGGGCGAACTCCAGGGCGGCCCGGGTGGCCCCGTTGCAGCCGGGTCCCCAGCAGTAGGTCACCACGGTCGACCCGGGCGGCACGAGCTCGGCGGCCCGGGCGGCGATCTCGGCGGTGGGCAGGTGCACGGCCCCCGGCAGGTGCCCCTGCCGCCAGGCCGCCGCGCCCCGGGAGTCGACCACGACCAGCCCCGGCGTGCCCGCCTCCAGGGCGGCGTGCACGTCGCTGACGTCGGTTTCGAAGCTGAGCCGGGCACGGAAGTGGGCGGCGGCGGTCGCCGGGTCGGCCGGCGGTACGGAGAAGGTCATGCCTCGATCCTGCGGCCGACCGGCCCGCCGTCGGGAGTGGCGTGATCGCCGCCTTTCGCTAACATCCCGCCATGGCTTCCCCCGACCGGACCGTGGCGGTGCTCGCGTACCCGGGGATGTCGGTCTTCGAGACCGGCATCGTCACCGAGGTGTTCGGCCTGCCCCGGCCCGAGCTCGGGGTCGACTGGTACCGGCTGACCCTCTGCGCGGAGCGGCCCGGGCCGGTGCCGGTGGTCGGCGGGGCCGCCCTGCACACCCCGTACGGGCTGGCGGCGCTCGCCGGGGCGGGCACCGTGATCCTGCCGGGGGTGCCGGACGTCACCGCCGACCCGTCGCCGGAACTGGTGGCGGCGCTGCGGCGGGCGCATCACCGGGGCGCCCGGCTGATGTCCATCTGCTCCGGCGCGTTCGCCCTGGCCGGCGCCGGCCTGCTCGACGGCCGCCGGGCCACCACCCACTGGCGGTACGCGGACCTGCTGGCCCGCCGGTATCCGGCGGTCACCGTCGACCCGGACGTGCTCTACCTCGACGACGGGGAGGTTCTCACCAGCGCGGGCAGCGCCGCCGGGCTGGACCTGTGCGTGCACGTGGTGCGCCGGGACTTCGGCGCGGCGGTGGCCAACGCGGTCGCCCGCCGACTGGTGATCCCACCGCACCGGGACGGCGGGCAGGCCCAGTTCATCGAGGCGCCGGTCAGCGTCGACCCGGACGACGATCGGATCGCGGCCAGCATGGCCTGGGCGGTGCGGCACCTGGCCGAACCGCTGACCGTGGCGGCGCTGGCCCGGCGGGCGCACCTGTCCGCCCGTAGCTACCTGCGGCACTTCGCCCGGGCCACCGGCACCAGCCCGATCCGCTGGCTGATCGACCAGCGGGTCCGGGCCAGCCTGGCGTTGCTGGAGACGACCGACGCCCCGATCGCGGAGATCGCCACGGCGGTCGGCTTCGACAGCCCGGTGACCTACCGGCACCACTTCGTGCGCGCGATGCGGACCTCACCGTCGGCGTACCGGCGGGCGTTCCGGGCCGCCGCGGCGTGAGCCGTCAGGCCGGGGTGTAGAGCTCGTCGATCTCCACCCGGCGGGGCAGCGCCACCGAGGCACCGAGGCGGCGTACGCAGGCGGCTCCGGCCGCCGCCGCCCAGCGCACCGCGTCGAGCAGTTCCCGCCCCTCGCCCCACGCCACCGCGAGGGCGGCGGTGAACGCGTCCCCGGCGGCGGTGGAGTCGACCGCGTCGACCTTCACCGCCGGGACGTGCACCGCCGTCCCGTCCCGGTCGACGTACCAGGCGCCGTCGGCGCCGAGGGTGAGCACCGCCCGGGGCACCAGCGCCAGCAGCGCGCCCGGCTCGTCCCGGCCCCGCCCGGTCAGCGCCTGGGCTTCGGTCTCGTTGACCACCAGCAGGTCCACCGCGGCGAGCAGTTCCGCCGGCACCGGCCGGGCCGGCGCCGCGTTGAGCACCACCCGGGTGCCGGCCGCCCGGGCCGCCACCGCCGCCGCGGTCACCGTCTCGACCGGCACCTCCAGCTGCGCGACCAGCACGTCCGCCTCGCGTACGGCGTGCAGCTCACCCTCGGTCAGGCCGGTGAACGTGCCGTTGGCGCCGGGGGTGACCAGGATGGCGTTCTCCCCCGCCCCGCCGACCATGACCAGGGCGACGCCGGAGGCGCCGTACACCACCCGGAGCTGGCCGGTGTCCACGCCGGCCGCGGTGATCCGGGCCTTGAGGGTGACCCCGAAGGCGTCCGAGCCGATCGCGCCGAGGAAGACGCAGGACGCGCCGGCGCGGACGGCGGCGATGGCCTGGTTGGCGCCCTTGCCACCGGGCAGCATGACGAAGTCGCTGCCGAGCAGCGTCTCGCCGGGCCGCGGCAGCGCGGCGGCGGTGCCGACCAGGTCCATGTTGGCGCTGCCCACCACGGCGACCCGGGTCTGCGGCACGGTGGTCCTCCCGCCGGTCAGGCGGCCCGGGCGGTCCAGCGGTCGCCGGACCGCTCGACGACCAGGGGCAGGCCGAAGGTCTTCGACAGGTTGTCCGCGGTGAGCGTGTCGGCGAGCAGGCCCTGCGCCACCACGCCGCCCTCGCGCAGCAGCAGCGCGTGGGTGAAGCCGGGCGGGATCTCCTCGACGTGGTGGGTGACCAGCACCAGGGCCGGGGCGTCGGGGTCGTACGCCAGCTCGGCGAGCCGGGCGACCAGGTCCTCGCGCCCGCCCAGGTCGAGCCCGGCGGCGGGCTCGTCGAGCAGGAGCAGCTCCGGGTCGGTCATCAGGGCCCGGGCGATCTGCACCCGCTTGCGCTCGCCCTCCGACAGCGTGCCGTACGCCCGGTCGGCGAGGTGGCCGATGCCCAGCTGGCCGAGCAGCGCGTGGGCGCGCGCCTCGTCGGTGCGGTCGTAGCTCTCCCGCCACCGGCCGACCACCGACCAGGCGGCGGTGACCACCACGTCGACCACCCGCTCGTCGGCGGGGATCCGCTCCGCGAGGGTGGCGGTGGAGAGCCCGATCCGCATCCGCAGCTCGTTGACGTCGGTGCGGCCGATCCGCTCGCCGAGGACGTGCGCGGTGCCGGTGGTCGGGTGCAGCCGGCCGGCGGCCAGGTTGAGCAGGGTGGTCTTGCCGGCGCCGTTCGGGCCGAGCACCACCCAGCGTTCGTCGAGTTCCACCCGCCAGTCGACGTCGTGCACCAGTGCGGTGCCGGAGCGCTTGACGGTCACCGCGTCGAGGCTGACTACCAGATCCAGGTCCCCAGTCACCGGTCCATCCAACCACGCAGCCCGCGCGCTGCCCCCCACGGGCGGCGCCGCCGCCATAGGGTGGGGCGCCTGTCATCGGTCACCACACCAGGAGGACGCCGCATGCCCGACCGTCCCGAGAGGCGGCGCGGATGAGCGCCGTCATCGAGATCGCGGGTCTCCGCAAGACGTTCCACACGATGCGCCAGGGGCGGCGGACCGCCGTCGACGGCTTCGACCTGCTGGTCGAGTCCGGGCAGGTGCACGGCTTTCTCGGGCCGAACGGCTCGGGCAAGACCACCACGCTGCGGGCTCTGCTCGGGCTGGTCCGCGCCGACGGCGGCCGGATGAGCGTGCTCGGAGCCGAGTCGCCCGGCCACCTGCCGGAGGTGGCGGGTCGGGTCGGCGCGATCGTGGAGAGCCCGCAGTTCTTCGCCAACTTCACCGGCCGCCGGACCCTGCGCCTGCTGGCGCTGGCCGGGGGCGTGCCCACCACCCGGGTGGACGAGGTGCTGGAGCAGGTCGGCCTGCGGGACCGGGGCGACGAGCGGGTCAAGGGCTACTCGCTGGGCATGAAGCAGCGGCTGGCCGTGGCGTCGGCGCTGCTGAAGAGCCCCGAGCTGCTGATCCTCGACGAGCCGGCGAACGGCCTGGACCCGGCGGGCATCCGGGAGATGCGCGACCTCGTGCGGTCCCTCGCCGCGGCCGGGGTGACCGTGCTGCTCTCCAGCCACATCCTGGCCGAGATTCAGCTCATCTGCGACCACGTGACGATCATCAGCCGGGGCCGGCGGGTGGCGCACGGCCGGGTGGAGGAGGTGCTGGCCGGCTTCGACCAGCACGAGTGGCGGGTACGGGTGGCCGAGCCGGAGCGCGCCGTGGAGCTGCTGGGGCGGATCGGCGTCTCCGTCACCGCCTACCCCGACCATCTGGTGGTCGCCGGGGTGGACGACGCGGAGGTGATCAGCCGCACGCTGGGCGAGCAGGGCCTCTGGGTCCGCGAGCTGGTCCCGCTGCGGCCGGACCTGGAGAGCGTCTTCCTGGAGCTGACCGCCGACGCCCCGCACCCGGTGTTGCCCCGTCAGGTGGACGGCGCGCCGCCGGGCGAGATGGTGATCGATCTGGACGTGCGCGAGAGCCGGGAGGTGGGCGCGTGAAGCTGGTCCGTGCCGAGCTGGAGCGGCTGGCCGCCCGCCGGTTCGTGCAGCTGATGGTGGTGCTGCTGCTGGTCGCGTTCGGGGTGACGGTGGCGACGACGCTGGCCGGCTCGCACCGGCCCACCCCGGACGAGCTGAGCCGGGCCCGGGCGCAGGCGGCCGAGGCGGTGGCCCAGATGGAGGCGACGCACACCCGCTGCCTCCGGATCAAGACGGGCGAGATCATTCCGGACGAGAACGACTACCTCCCGCGCGACTGCGCGGAGCTGGACCCGGCGCTGCGGTCGGAGCCGATCAGCACGGCGAACTACCTGAGCGGCGTCTTCGTCTTCGCCCAGAAGGCGAAGCCGTTGCTCTACTTCCTCGTCGCGTTCCTGATGCTCTTCGGGTTCCTGGTCGGCGCGTCCTACATCGGCGCCGACCTGAACTCGGGCGGGGTGGTCAACCTGCTGCTGTGGCGGCCGCGCCGCTGGACGGTACTGGGGACCAAGCTCGGCACGCTGCTCGGTGGGATGCTGGTGCTCTCGGCGGTGGCGTCGGCGGCGTACCTGGGGTTGTTCTGGCTGATCGGCCAGACCGCCGGCCTGTCCGGCGGCACGAACGCCGAGTTCTGGGGGTCGTTGGGCGCCACCTACGGCCGGGGGCTGGGGCTGGTGCTGCTGACCTCGGCGCTCGGTTTCGCCATCGCCACGCTGGGCCGGCACACCGCCGCGGCACTGGGCACGGTCGCCGCGTACCTGGTGGTGTGGGAGCTGGGCGCGCGGCTGGTGCTGGACATCGTCGACGCCACCCGACCGGAGCGCTGGATGCTCTCCAGCTACGTGGCCGCGTGGCTCAACGGCGAGGTCCAGTTCTGGGACCGGTTCGCCTGCAACGGCGTGAGCGGGAGCTTCTGCGAGGGCTTCTACCGGATCGGCTGGGGCTCGGGGTTGGCGGTGCTGCTCACGCTGACCGTGGTGCTGGTGGCGGCCGCGTTCACCGCGTTCCGTCGGCGGGACCTGATCTGAGGGGGTCCGGTGCGGGTCCCGGCACCGGGACCCGCACCGGCAACTCCTTGCAGAGATTCCCCAACTCGTGAAGAATTCCTTCACATGGTGGCGGAGGCGACGGCGGCTGGGCGGTCAGCCGACCGTCGAGCCGAACACCTCGTCGCGCACCGCGTCCAGCGCGGTCCGCAGCGCGCCGCGCAGGATCGGCTCCTCGGTGAGCCCGGTGGTCACCACCCGCGGCCGGACCAGGGTGATCGCGGCGACCTCGTGCTGCACCCGCTCGGCCAGCGCCGCACCGCCCGCCCGGCCCACCTCACCGGCGAGCACCACCAGCGGCGGGTCGAGCACCACGCAGGTGCTCGCGACGCCGAGGGCCAGCCGGCGGGCCAGTTCGTCCAGCAGCGGGCCGCCCGGGGGGCCGGCGGCGGTCGCGGGGCGGACCCCCCCGGCCGCGTCGGGGGGGGGGGAAACCTGC
>NZ_JBSGJR010000418.1:0-6285 GCF_053605645.1 Micromonospora sp. NPDC003776 | reverse complement strand
CCCGGCGTTCGTGGTCAACCGGCTGCTCACCCGCTTCCTCGGCACCGTCTTCGCCGCCGTCGCCGTGGCGGCGACCCGGGCGACCGCCTCCTCGCGGATCGCCTCCTGCTCGGCGGAGAGCACCGCTTCGGCCTCGACGATGTGCCGGACCGCCTCCTCCACGTCGTCGGTGAGGCAGATCAGGTCCAGGTCCGACGGGCCGATCTTGCCGTCCGCGGCCATCGTGTCCCGCAGCCAGTCGAGCAGCCCACGCCAGTAGTCGACGCCCATCAGCACCACCGGGAACCGGGTGACCTTGCCGGTCTGCACCAGGGTCAGCGCCTCGAAGAGCTCGTCCATGGTGCCGAAGCCGCCGGGCAGCACGACGAACGCCTGCGCGTATTTGACGAACATCGTCTTGCGGGCGAAGAAGTAGCGGAAGTCGATCGCCAGGTCGACCCAGTCGTTGAGGCCCTGCTCGAACGGCAGCTCGATGCCGAGGCCGACGGAGAGCCCACCCGCCTCGCTGGCCCCCCGGTTGGCCGCCTCCATCACGCCCGGACCGCCGCCGGTGATCACCGCGTAGCCGGCTCGGGCGAGCGCGGCACCCAGCTCCTCGGCCAGCCGGCACTCCGGGCTGTCCGGCTTGCTGCGGGCCGAACCGAAGACGCTCACCGCGGGCGGCAGGTCGGCCAGGGTGTCGAACCCTTCGACGAACTCCGACAGGATGCGCAGCGCCCGCCAGGCGTCCTTGGTCTTCCAGTCGCCCCTGCCCCGCGAGTCCAGCAGTCGCTGGTCGGCGGTGCTGGTGGGGATCGCCCGGTTGCGCAGGGTGACGGCACCGCGGTGCCGCTCCCCGCCCGGACCGCGGCCGGGCGGCCGCCCGTCGCTCTGGCTCATGCAGCCACCGTAGTGGAGGCACGGCGGCCGGGTGCGGAGGCATGCGAGCCGACGAAATTCTTCGCGATCTTGGGCAACGAATTCGGTCGCCCGTACGTCTTACTATTCACATACGGGGTATGCCCCGGCGCGTTGCCTTTCGGGGGAGGAGCAGGCGTTGATCAGCAACACCGAGATGATCCGGATTCGCCGGCAGATGCAGCGGCGGATCCGCGACGTGGTGGCCGAGCGCCGCCGTGCCCGGATGATGGAAGCCCACCACACCGACCTGACCGGCGAGTCCACCGAGACCGACGCCTCGCTGAGCACCGGCGTCTGACGTCCCGCCGACCCGACTCCGGGGGGTCCGCGTCATCGACGCGGGCCCCCCGCTCACGTACCGGGATCAGGCCGAGGCCAGCCAGCGGTGCAGGGTGGCCGCACCGTCACGGATCTTGGTCAGCTCGACGTGCTCGTCCTTGTGGTGGGCCAGGTTCGGGTCGCCGGGGCCGAAGTTCAGCGCCGGGATGCCCATCGCCGCGAACCGGGCCACGTCCGTCCAGCCCAACTTGCCGATCGGGGCCGCCCCGACCGCGGCCAGGAACTCCTGCGCCGGCGGGTTGTCCAGCCCGGGGGCCGCGCCGGCCGCCGCGTCGGTGACCGCCAGGTCGAAGCCGGCGAAGACCTCCCGCAGGTGCGCCTCGGCCGCGGCCGGGTCCCGGTCCGGGGCGTACCGGTAGTTGATCTCGATCTCGCAGCGGTCCGGGATGACGTTGCCGGCCACCCCGCCGGTGATCCGCACCGCGTTGAGGCCCTCCCGGTAGTCGCAGCCCTCGATGGTCACCCGGCGGGCCTCGTACGCGGTCAGCCGGCGCAGCACCTCACCCGCGCCGTGGATGGCGTTCACCCCGTGCCAGGACCGGGCCGCGTGGGCCCGCTCGCCGTGCGTGGTGACGATCGCCCGCATGGTGCCCTGGCAGCCCGCCTCGACGATCCCGTACGTCGGCTCCAGCAGCACCGCGAAGTCGGCCTGCAGCCACTCCGGGTGGGCCTCGGAGACGAGCGTGAGGCCGTTGTACCGGGACTCGATCTCCTCGGCCTCGTAGAAGAAGTACGTGACGTCGTAGCGGGGGTCGGGCAGGGTCACCGCCAGGTGCAGCGCGAAGGCCACCCCGGACTTCATGTCGGAGGTGCCGCAGCCGTACATCAGGTCGCCGCGCATGGTCGACGGGAAGTTGTCGTTGAGCGGGACGGTGTCCAGGTGGCCGGCGAGCACCACCCGCTGCGCCCGACCCAGGTCGGTACGCGCCATCACCGTGTTGGAGTGCCGGAAGGTGGTCAGGTGCGGAACGCCCCGCAGCACGTCCTCGACACAGTCGGCGATGGCCTTCTCGTTGAGGGAGACGGACTCCATGTCGACCAGCGCGCGGGTCAGCGCCACCGGATCAGCCAGGACCTCGGGGGTCAGCGGGTTCTGCATGCTTCGCACGGTACCGTCAGCAGCGTGAGGAGCGCACAGTCTGCCTGGGGCATCGGCCTGGCCACGATCACCGCTGACGATCAGGTGCTGGACACCTGGTATCCGACCGGCAAGCTGGGGCTCGGCGAGTTGCCGCTGGTCCCCGGGGAGGACCAGGCCGACGTGCTCGACCTGCCGCCCGGCGCGGTCGGCGAACGGTCACTGCCCGGCCTGCGTACGGTCCAGGTGGTCACCGTGATCGGCTCGCTGGACGACCCGATCAAGGACACTCCCGACGCGTACCTGCGGCTGCACCTGCTCTCCCACCGCCTGGTGCGGCCCAACGAGCTCAACCTCGACGGCGTCTTCGGCAAGCTCGCCAACGTGGCCTGGACCTCGGCCGGGCCGTGCCCACCCGAGCGGGTGGACGAGCTGCGCGTGATCGAGCGGGCCGCCGGCCGCCACCTGGCCGTGTACGGCGTGGACAAGTTCCCCCGGATGACCGACTACGTGGTCCCCTCCGGCGTGCGGATCGCCGACGCGGACCGGGTCCGGCTCGGCGCGCACCTGGCCGCCGGCACCACCGTCATGCACGAGGGTTTCGTCAACTTCAACGCCGGCACGCTCGGCACCTCGATGGTGGAGGGGCGGATCGTGCAGGGCGTGGTGGTCGGCGACGGCTCCGACATCGGCGGCGGCGCCTCCATCATGGGCACGCTCTCCGGCGGCGGCACCGAGAAGGTGCGGATCGGCGAGCGGAGCCTGATCGGCGCGAACGCGGGCGTGGGCATCACCCTGGGCGACGACTGCGTGGTGGAGGCCGGCTGCTACATCACGGCCGCCTCCAAGATCACCCTGCCGGACGGCCGGGTGGTCAAGGCCCGCGAGCTCTCCGGCGTGGACGGGCTGCTCTTCTGGCGCAACTCGGTGACCGGCGCGCTGGAGGCGAAGCCGCGGACCGGCAAGGGCATCGAGCTGAACGCGGCGTTGCACGCCAACGACTGACGCGGAGCGGGCCGGGGCGTCGCGCCCCGGCCCGTCCGCCGTCCCGGCCCGCGGCGGGGAGACCGCGGACCGTGGCGACTCACCGCAGGCGGTACGCCTGGATGATCCGCTCGGTCACCGTGTTGCCGGCGCTGTCCCGCGCGGTGGCCCGCAGCGAGGCGTACCCGGGGCCGGCGGGGTGCCGGACCACGGCCGCCCAGCCGACGCCCTGCCGGTGCAGCTCCGCCTTCCGCCAGGTCTTCCCGCCGTCGTAGGAGACGTCGACGGTGAGCGCGGCGACCTTGGCGGCCGGCGCGCCGGGCTGCCGCTCGACCGTCAGCGGGATGGTGAAGGTCCGGCCGGCCGGGGCGGTGTTGTCGACGGCCAGCGGTGGCGCGAAGCGGACCGCCATGGCGGGCAGCCGCGCCCAGCCGTCGCCGGTGACGTGCCGGGAGCGGAAGGTCCAGCTCGCGGTGACCTCGGTGCTGAGGTCGGTGAAGCTGCGGGTGGCGCTGGTCTCCACCCGGTAGTCCGCGGCGCCCGCCGGCACCTCGAACTCCCCGTAGCCGGCGTAGGGCGACTCCCCGACCAGGGTGCCGCCCCGGTAGACGGCGGTCCGCCCGGTGTCGGTGACCGACCCGCCGGCGTGCCCGGCCTCGTCACTGAACAGCGGCAGGCCGACCGCGATCGTGTCGCCGTTGCGGGTGATGCCCTCCTCGGGCCGGCGCGGCTGCGGAAAGGACGGCCCGTGGGGCGCCGCGTTCCAGTCCTCCCGCACGGTCCGGGCCGGGCGGTACCGGACCCGGTCCGCGAAGAGCGCGGCCTGCGGGTTCAGCCAGCCGTCCTCGTCCCGGGTGCCGAGGTCCAGTTCGGTGCTCCAGCGCATCCCGGCGGTGCTGTAGTACTCGACCCGCCGGCCGGGGAGGGTGGTGGGCAGGCCGATCGCCCAGCCGCCGATGTCGTACGCGGACGAGGGGAAGACGATCCGCTCCGCCTCCTGCCCGGGCGCGCCGCCGCGGAACCGGTGCACCACGGTGGCCAGCTCAGCCGGGCGGTAGTGCTTGACGTAGCCGGTCGGGAAGCGGCCCGGCAGCGCCTCGCTGGTCGCGTAGAGGTAGGGGCTGGAGGTCACGGTCAGGTCGGCCCACTGGCTGCTGACCGCGCCGACGAACCGGTCGGCCGTCGTGGACCCGCCGAGCTGCCCGCTGGCCAGCCCGGTGAAGTCGAGCGACAGCAGGCTGAAGCCGTAGCCGCCGCCATCCGTGGTGAACCAGTTCGCGGAGAGGTCGACCAGGGCGGGCGTGGCGTCCCGCTTCGGCACGGTCACCCGGACCGGCTTCGCCGCCCGGGCGTCCACGCTGAGCCGCAGGTCGCGGTCCACGGTCAGGAGCGGCTGGGCCAGGCTGCTGGCGCCGGCCGGCTCGCCCTGCGCGTCACTCTCGAAGATGATGCTGGACAGGCCGTACACGCCCTTGGGGACGCGGACCTGCGCCTCGCCGTCGGCGTCGTAGACGTCGATCGTCCGGAAGCCGTCCAGCCCGACCAGGGTGGTGAAGTAGTCCCCCGTCGCCGCGCCGGCCCGGTTCCGGTGGGTGACGGTCACCGTGTAGCTCTCCACCTCCCGGTGCACGGCCAGCGGGGTGACCGCGACAGCGTCGCCGGAGCGGGCGACGATCCGCCCGGTCCAGTAGCCGTCGGCGCCGCCGAGCCGGGTGTCCGCGGTGACGGTCACCTGGGCGGTGCCGCCGGCCGGGACGGTGACCCGGGTGGCGCTCAGCCGGAACATGCCCGCCGGCGCGGTCCGCCCGTCCGGCCCGGTCACCTCGGTGCTCAGCTCCAGGGTGAGCGCCGTCGAGGC
This sequence comes from Micromonospora sp. NPDC003776, assembly GCF_053605645.1. NCBI lineage: Bacteria > Bacillati > Actinomycetota > Actinomycetes > Micromonosporales > Micromonosporaceae > Micromonospora > Micromonospora sp. NPDC003776. Next base: position 1,126 of record NZ_JBSGJR010000418.1, on the reverse strand, counting down.
GGAGTTGCGCCAGGTGACCCTGCGCTCGATCGGCGCGTCGTCGTCGTGCGGCCAGCTCGCCCGGCCGAAGGAGACGCTGGCCGGCTCGCTGGTCAGCTGCTCGGTGATCGCGTGCGCCACGTCGACCCGGCCGGCGCCCTGCTCGTACGCGGTCTGGTCCGGGTGCGGCTTCGCCGAGGCCATCAGCGTCGCCTTGAGCTGCCCGGCCGGCCAGCCCGGGTGCTGCTGGGCGAGGAGCGCCGCCGCGCCGACCACGTGCGGGGTGGCCATCGAGGTGCCGGAGAGGGAGACGTACTTCCCGTCCACCGGGTCGCCGATCTGGCCGTGCGCGGCCCGGGCGGCGACGATCTCCACGCCGGGGGCGGTGATGTCGGGCTTGAGGGCGTCGTCGCCGGCCCGGGGGCCGCGGCTGGAGAAGAAGGCCAGTTCGTCGTCGCGGTCCACGGCGCCCACCGCGAGCGCGTCGTCGGCGGTGGCCGGCGAGCTGACCGTGCCGTCCCCGCCGTCGTTGCCCGCCGCGATGACGAAGAGGGTGCCGGTCTGCGCGGTCAGCGTCTGCACGGCCTGCTCGAGCGGGTCGACCTCCGGGGTGTTCCAGCCGCCGAGGCTCAGGTTGACCACGTCGGCCTTCTTCGTTACGGCGGCCCACTCCATGCCGGCCAGGATGGCCGAGTCGGCGCAGCCGTACTCCTCGCACACCTTGCCGGAGAGCAGGGTCGCGTCCGGTGCCACGCCCCGGTACCTACCGCCGGAGGCCGCGCCGCTGCCGGCGATGATCGAGGCGACGTGGGTGCCGTGGCCAACCATGTCGTCGGCGTCGGGCATCTCGCTGAAGTTGCGCGACTCGGCCACCCGGCCGACGAGGTCGGGGTGGGTGACGTCGACGCCGGTGTCGAGCACGGCCACGGTGACGCCCTTGCCGGTGAAGCCGGCGGCCCAGGCGGTCGGGGCGCCGATCTGCGGCACGCTGTGGTCCAGGGAGAGCTGGCGCCTGCCGTCGAGCCAGATTCGGTCGGCGCCCCCCGCCGCGTCGGCCCGGGCCCCGGACCGCCCGGTGGTGTTGTGCTTCGGGCCGTTCTGGACGGTGCCGGGGACACAGCTCCGGTCCTCGAAGACCGTCTTCGGC
>NZ_JBSGJR010000417.1:0-6300 GCF_053605645.1 Micromonospora sp. NPDC003776 | reverse complement strand
GTCGACACCATCCGATCCGGCTGGTAGGTCCTCAGGACGGCGGGTCCAGCCATAGGTTCGCCGCGTCGTACCACCGGTCGATCTGCGGCATCGGCGACCCCGTGGTCCGGTCAGTACTTCCGGTTGGGCAGCGCCTCCTTGGCCTGCTCCTGCGTGAAGGTGGTCTCCTGGGTCTCGATCCGGGCCGGGACCTCCTCGCCGTTGTGCACCTTCTTGACCAGGTCCATCAGCTGGGGACCGAGCAGGGGGCTGCACTCGGCGATGAAGTTGAACTTGCCGTCGGCGAGGGCCTGCATGCCGTCCTTGACCGCGTCGACGGTGATGATGGTGATGTCCTTGCCGGGCACCTTCCCGGCCGCGGTGATCGCCTCCAGGGCGCCCAGGCCCATGTCGTCGTTGTGCGCGAACAGCACGTCGATCTTCGGGTTGGCCTTCAGGAACTGCTCCATCACCTGCTTGCCGCCGGCGCGGGTAAAGTCACCGGACTGGGAGGCAATGATCTTGAGGTTCGGGTTGGCTGCGATCGCCTCGGCGAAGCCCTTCTTCCGGTCGTTCGCCGGCGCCGAACCGGTCGTGCCCTGCAGCTCGACGATGTTGACCGGGCCGGTGGCGGCCTTCTCCTTGTCCACCAGCCACTCGCCCGCGAGTCGGCCCTCCTTCACGAAGTCCGATCCGAGGAAGGTCTTGTACAGCGACTTGTCGGCCGAGTCGACCGCCCGGTCGGTGAGGATGACCGGGATCTTGGCGTCCTTGGCCTCCTTGAGCACGGTGTCCCACCCGGACTCGACCACCGGCGAGAAGGCGATCACGTCGACCTTCTGCTGGATGAAGTTGCGGATGGCCTTGATCTGGTTCTCCTGCTTCTGCTGCGCGTCGTCGAACTTCAGGTCGATGCCGGCCGACGCCGCGGCCTCCTTGATCGAGGTGGTGTTCGCCGTACGCCAGCCGCTCTCCGCGCCGACCTGGGAGAAGCCCAGCGTGATCTTGCCGTCGCCGCCCTTGCCGCCGTTGTCGCCTGTGTCGCTGTTGCCGCAGGCCGCCATGCCGGTGGCGAGCAACGCGGCGGTGAGCACCGCGATGACCTTGCGGGACGGCAGGTGGTTCCTCATTCTCTTCACCGCAAATCTCCTCGGGGGTGAGCGGGGTGGTGGTGTCAGAGGTGGTGTCCAGGGTGGTGCGACGCGGCCGGCCCCGATGAGGCCGCCGCGCGATCGGGGCGGCCGTCAGGGGCTCGCGGGTGAGGGGGGTCGCTGTCCGTAGACGTTCTGGTAGCGGTCGTGCAGGGCGTCGACGTCTTCCGCCGCCATCGGCAGCGGCTCGCCGAGCGCCCGGGCCAGGTGCGCGGTGCGGGCGATGTCCTCACACATCACCGCCGCCTTCACCGCGGCGCGGGCATCCCGGCCAATGGTGAAGACGCCGTGGTTGCGCATGAGCACGGCCGGTGAGCGGTGCCCGGCGAGGGTCGCCACGATCCCCTTGCCGATGTCGTCGCCGCCGATCAGGGCGAACGGTCCGACGGGGATCTCGCCGCCGAACTCGTCGGCCTGGGCGGTCAGGTGGCAGCGGATCGGCTCGCCGCGGGCCGCCCAGGCGGTCGCGTACGCGCTGTGGGTGTGCACCACCCCGCCCACTTCGGGCATCGCGCGGTAGACGTAGGCGTGGGCGGCGGTGTCGCTCGACGGGGCGAAGTCGCCCTCGACCACGGCGCCGTCCAGGTCGCACACGACCATGTTCTCCGGGGCCAGGTCGTCGTAGTCGACGCCGCTCGGCTTGATCACCATCAGGTCGTGGCCGGGCACCCGGGCGGAGACGTTGCCCGCCGTCCAGGCGACCAGGCGGTAGCGGGTGAGTTCGCCGTGCAACCGGGCGACGCTCTCCCGCAGCCGCCGCAGCTGTTCATCGAGCTCGGCACTCACGCGACCACCTCCAGCGGCGTCGGGACGGGGGCCGCCGACCGGTCGACGGCGGCGTTGCGGATCGCGCGCAGGCGGGACATGACGTCGTCGCCGCCGCGCCCGAAGTGGTCGTGCAGGGACCGGTACTCGGCGTAGAGCGCGTCGTACGCCCGCGCCCGCCCGGGATCCGGCCGGTAGGCGTCGCGATCCACGCGGCCCATCGCGGCCGAGGCCGCGTAGACGTCCGGGTACCCGCCGGCGGCGACCGCCGCGTGGATCGCCGAGCCCAGCGCGGGCCCCTGCGCGGATCCGAGCAGGCTCAACGGCCGGTTGGTCACGTCGCTGTAGATCTGCATGAGCAGCCGGTTGGCGGTCAGGCCGCCGGCCACCACCAGCTCGCGGATCGGCACCCCCGCCGCAACGAATGCTTCGATGATCATGCGGGTGCCGTAGGCCGTCGCCTCCAGCAGCGCCCGGTAGATGTCCGCTGGGCGGGTGGCCAGCGTGAGGCCGACGATGAGCCCGCTCAGGTCGTGGTTGACCAGTAGGGAACGGTTGCCGTTCCACCAGTCCAGGGCGAGCAGTCCATGCGCACCGACCGGCTGCGCCGCGGCCAGCTCCGAGAGCCGCTCGTGCGAGTCCGCACCCGCGGGTGCGGCGTGGTCGACGAACCAGCCGAAGATGTCGCCGACGCCGCTCTGTCCGGCCTCGAACCCCCAGGCGCCGGGGCTGATCCCGCCCTCGACCACGCCGCACATACCCGGCACCCCCGCCAGGTCGACGCCGTTGACCACGTGACAGGTCGAGGTGCCCATGATGGCGACCAGGTGGCCGGGCACCAGGGCCTGCGCCGAGGCGGCGGTGACGTGGGCGTCGACGTTGCCGACCGCGACCGCGATGCCCTCCGGCAGCCCCGTCCACGCCGCGGCCCGGGCAGTGAGGCCTCCGGCTCGCGCCCCCATCGGCAGCAGCGGACCGTCCAGCTTGGTGACGAAGTCGGCGAACCCGGGATCCAGTGCCGCCAGGAACTCCCGCGACGGGTACCGGCCGTCCTGGCGGATGCCCTTGTAGCCGGCGGTGCAGATGTTGCGCGTCTCCACGCCGCACAGCTGCCAGACGATCCAGTCGGCCGCCTCGACGAACCGTGCCGCGCGTCGGTAGATCTCGGGATCCTCGTCGAGGAGCTGCAGGCCCTTCGCGAACTGCCACTCGGCGGATATCTTCCCGCCGTACCGGCCGAGCCACGGCTCGCGGCGCTCCTCGGCGAGGGAATTGATTCGGTCGGCCTGCGGCTGTCCGGCGTGGTGCTTCCACAGCTTCACCCAGGCGTGCGGCCGGTTCCGCAGCTCGGGCACCTCGCACAGCGGGGTGCCGTCGGCCAGCGTGGGCAGGACGGTGCAGGCGGTGAAGTCGGTGGCGATCCCGATCACCCGGGCCGGGTCGATCCCCGCGGCGGCCACGGCGGCCGGCACCGCACGGCGAAGCACCTCCCGGTAGTCCTCGGGGTCCTGCAGGGCCCAGTCGGGCGGAAGCGGCACCTTGGTCGGCAACGCCGACTCGATCACTCCGTGCCGGTACTCGTGGACCGCGGTGCCCAGCTCCGCCCCGTCGGCCACCCGGACCACCAACGCCCGGCCCGACAGCGTCCCGAAGTCGACCCCGACGACGTACCGGTCGCCCGGTCCGTCCACACCCATCATCTCCACCTCCGCGTGCCGTGGCTCACATTGTTAGCGCTCACATCGGCGTTGGTCAAGATGCGATGGCAACAGTCCCGTAACGGCCCGGACCCCGAATCCCATCGGGCCACCTCGATCGGACCGGCCCGAAGCGGCCGGCGAATGTTAACGTTCACAGATGTCGATATCTCGCCCCGTTTCTTCCCCGCCATGCGGGATGCGCGGCGACGGACCGAAGAGCTGTTAGCGCTAACCCGCCCCCTCGTCGCGACGGCGCACTCCGCAGGCCGGCACGGAGCCGGAAATTCTCGGCGCGGATCGACCGCGCCGCGCCGCACCGACCGCCTCGCACCGCCGGCCCCGCCCAGCTCACCGAGCGTCGCACTCCGCCCGGCCATGGTGAACGATCACAACTCGACCCACTCGCCTTGGGCGGCGGCGATCCGCTTGGTGCTCGGGGTCCCGGCAGGCCCCTTGATCCACTCGGGTTGCGGCATGTTGTGGTCTGCGTTGCTCTTCAGGGGCCGCTTCGCCGCATGCCGAGTTGATCAAGCCGGGCTGCGGCCGACAGGCCGACGTTTCATGTCCCGATCGCTGCGGTCCGTTCTGGCCGGCCGTCGCGCAGAACCGCCCGCCGCCGAGCCCGCACCCTCTGTGATCGCTGGAGCTGGCGCGCATGCGTTAGCGTCGATGGCATGACGGCGATGGTAACTCTCGCGGTGCTCCTGTTGCTGATGGCCGCGGCTGTCGTCTTCGTGGTCTGGCGGGACCGGAATCGGCTCTCTCCGGATGAGGATTCCGCTGCGGTCCACCAAGCCGGCGCCGACCACGATCGACACGAGGCAGCACGTCACTTCGTGCAGGGCCAGGCAGCGAGCCGTCACATGCCCGACAACTCCAGCATGTAAGCGAGCCTCCCGCGGGCAGGCAACCTGCTGGCTGCCATCCCGATGCTCCCGTGCAGGTCAAGCGGTCAGGGCGGCGAAGTCTGCGGCCAGGGCGGTGGAGACGTCGCGGACGATGTAGCGCTTGAGTTAGCGGAGGATCTCTTGCTCGCTGAGGCCTTCCGTCACTGGTCAGGCAGACGGGTGACATGCAGCTCGCGAGGCCACCGGGCTTGGTCGACGGATCGGGATGAGGACAGCAACCGTCGGTCTGCCGTGAGTCATACCAGCCCGGCGACCCACCCCACCATCCTCACTGTCTGCCGCGCGCCGACTTGATCAAGGCGGCTGGGCAGGTGCGTCAACGCGATTGCGCGGCCCGACGTGGTCGGGCCGCGCGATCAGGCTTGGTCAGAGGGCGGGGATGGTCCAGTGGTTGTTCGTGTTGCCGTTGGGCGCCCACATGCACACCGTCGACCCGACGGTGCCGTTGCCCATCCCGTCCAGAGCCGTACCGGTCCCCCGGTTGATCAACCGTCCCGGGACACGGGCACGGCTCCGCCCGGCGGTTCGCGAGCGGCAGCACGCCGCCGGGATGGTCAGCCGGGCGGCGGGCCGACGCTCTGCCGGGAGACCAGGGTGGGCGCGATGGTCTGCCGCAACTCACCCACCCCACCGGACTCGAGCTGCGCCAGTAGCAGCTCCAGGCTGGCCCGGGCCACCGCGGCGAAGTCCGGCCGGACGGTGGTCAACGGCGGGATGAAGTAGGCCGCCTCCGGGACGTCGTCGAAGCCCACCACGCTGATCTCGTCCGGCACCCGACGGCCGTACTCGTGCAACGCCCGCAGCACACCCAGCGCCAGGTGGTCGTTGGCCGTGAAGATCGCGGTCACCTCCGGCATCCGCGCCAGCATCTGCCCGCACCGGTAGCCCGACGCCGCCGACCAGTCCGCCGAAACCAGCGGCGGCACCTCGGCGCCCGCCGCCCGCAACGCCTCCCGCCAGCCCTCGATCCGTCCGGCGCTGTCGAACCAGTCGGCGGGCCCGGAGACGTGCCACACCGTCCGGTGGCCGGCCTCCAACAGGTGCCGCGTGGCCTCGCGCGCGCCCGCCACCTGGTCCACCGTCACCACCGGGACCGGACGGCGGGGGTCACCGTCGACCGTCACCAGGGGAACGTCCTTCGGCAGATGCTCCAGCGCCTCGCCGGCGGACTCGACCGGAGCGATGACGACGATTCCCGCCACCCGATGCGCCAGGTGCCGCTCCACGGCCGCGGAGATGGAGACCTGGTCCAGATCGCGGACGCTGCCCACGCTGACCGCGAAGCCCTCCTCGGCGGCGGTCTGCTCCAGCGCCGCCAGCAACGACGCCGGGCCGTACAGCGTGGTGTTCTGCGCGACCACCCCGATGACCTGTGATCGGCCGGTGACCAGCGCACGAGCGGCCCGGTTCGGCCGATAGCCCAGCTCGGCGATCGCCGCCTGGACCCGCAGCCGCGTCTGCTCCCGCACGTTGGGGTGCCCGTTGAGCACCCGCGACACGGTCTGATGGGACACCCCGGCAAGGCGGGCCACATCCGTCATCGCGGGACCCCGCACGGCCCTCACCCTCCCCGCAAGCCCCGACCGCGCTCCGGCGGTCGACGCCGGAGCGGCTGGACGCACCATCCGCAGCCCTGCACCCACCCTGAGTGAACATCCAGGGCAGCCCCGCACAAGGTCAGCGCCAGTGTACGCCCAGGCCTCCGGCGTGCCCGCCGAGGCACGGCGCCGGCCCGCGGCGGCGCGGCCCACCGGCAGATGCCCGCAGAGCCGCTTCGGCGCTCCGCACCGCTTCGGC
>NZ_JBSGJR010000416.1:0-6341 GCF_053605645.1 Micromonospora sp. NPDC003776 | reverse complement strand
ACCCCGGCGGCCCGGCGGGCGGGAGGCCATACTTTCCGGGAAGATGCTGCCTCCCCGCGCGCCGAGGCCACCACTTCCCTGAAGTTGCGCGGATCTTGGTGGGCGGAGGTGCCGGGCGCGGCACGGGTTAGGGTCGTCGGGTGGCCCGACGTGTGGTGGTGGCGTTGCTCGGACCGGTGGCCTGGACGCCGCCGGGGATCGACCCGACCCGGTGGCGTACCGCGCTCGCCGAGGACGTCGTGGACCTGCTGGCCACGCTCAACGAGGTGGAGACCGCGGTCGCGGTGATCCCGGCGGACCGCTGGCTGGCCGACGCCGTCGTCTGGCCCGGCACCACGGTGCTCGAGGTGCCCCAACCCACCGCCAACGCCGTGTTCGCCGCCCTGTCCGGCAGCGGGTACGACCAGGCGGCGGTGGTGGTCGCCGACGCGCCGGACGTGCCCGGGCTGCCCCTCGGCAAGCTGCTCCGGCCGCTGTCGAGCCGGCCGGTCGCGGTCGCCCCGGTGGAGGGGAGCGGTCCCGGACTGCTCGGCGTGGCCGCCCGGCTGCCCGCGCCGGAGTGGCTGCCGCCGCTGGACCTGGACACCGCCGCGCCGGCCGAGGTGCGGGCGGCCGCACCCCGCCCGGGGGACGTGGCGGTCACCGCCGGCTGGCGCCGGCTGCGCGGCCCGGCCGACCTCGCCACCCTCGACCCGGCCGTCGAGGGCTGGGAGGCAACCCGGGCCCTGCTCTCGGGCCACCCCGGCTGACCCGGGTACGCGACGGGACCCGCACGACCAGCGCGCGGGTCCCGGCAACGGTGGATCAGGACTTGTCGTCGTCCTCGCCCGGGGTCTGCTCCTCGGGGGCACCGGGAGCGGTGAAGTCGAAGTTCGCCAGCTCCTCGTCCAGGTCGCTGCTGGTCGCGGCGAACGCCTCCGGGTTGGCGAAGTCGTCGTCCGAGGGGAGCAGGTCGGGGTGGCCCCAGACCGCGTCCCGACCGGCGATCCCGCGGTGCTCGGTCAGCGCCGCCCAGAGCACGGTGGCCTCGCGCAGCCGGCGCGGCCGCAGCTCCAGGCCGACCAGGGCGGCGAACGTCTGCTCGGCCGGCCCGCCGGCGGCCCGGCGGCGGCGGAACGCCTCGCCGAGGCGTACCACGTTGGGCAGGCGGTCACCGGCCGCGCTGTCCACCACGTGGCACACCCAGCCCTCGACCAGGGCGAGCACGGTCTCCAGCCGGGCCAGCGACGCCTTCTGCGCCGGGGTGTCCTCGGGCGTGAAGATGCCCTCCAGCGCGATCGCCTGCATCGACTCCGGGTCGGTCGGGTCGACCCGGCCCATCGCCTCCTCGATCGCCTCCCGGTTGACCCGGATGCCGGCGGCGTAGTTCTCCACCGCGGTGAGCACGTGCCCGCGCAGCCACGGCACGTGCTGGAAGAGCCGCTGGTGCGCGGCCTCGCGCAGGGCCACGTAGAGGCGTACCTCGTCCTCCGGCAGCTCCAGGCCCTCGCCGTACGCCCGGATGTTGGCCGGGATCAGCGCGGCGGTGCCGGCCGGGCCGAGCGGCAGGCCGATGTCGCCGGCGGAGAGCACCTCGGCGGCGAGCGAGCCGAGCGCCTGGCCGAGCTGACCGCCGAAGAGCGCGCCGCCCAGCGTGGCGACCATCGACTGCATCGGGCCGAGCTGGGCGCGGGCCTCCGGCGGCACCAGGTCGCCCATCGCGCCCACCATCCGGCTGGCCACCGGGTCGCAGAGCTTGCGCCAGACGTCGAGGGTCTTGTAGATCCACTCGTTGCGGTTCCAGGCGACCGAGGCCCGGATGCCGGAGGGCCACGAGGTGGCCGGCTCCAGCCAGAGGTCGGCGATCCGCAGCGCCTCCTCGACCGCGTTGCGTTCGAACGGCGAGACCGCCGGGTCGCCGCTGGCGGCGAGCTGGCTGGCCGCGACCTGACGGGCGAGGTCCCAGTTGACCGGCCCGCTGCCCGGCGCGGAGAGCAGGTGCTGCAACTGCGACATGAACTGCTGCATCTGCGCGGGATCGTTGGGGTCTGGTGGTTGCCCACCCGGGAGCGCGAATCCGAACGGAATATCAGGCACGTCGTCTACGGTACGCGTGCCCCGCCGCAGGTCGCGCCCGTCGGCGTTGCGCTGAGGGCGAAGTCCCGCGGTCACCGCGCCGGAGGCCGGCACCCGGATCGGTACGCTCTGCCGCATGAGACGTCGCGGCGTGACCGTCCTCCTCGGTGCACTGCTCACCGCCCTGCTCAGCGTCGGGGTGCTGAGTGTGCCCATCCCGTACGTGGTGCTCGGTCCCGGCCCGACGGTCAACACCCTGGGCAGCGCCGACGGCAAGGAGATCATCCAGGTCAGCGGGCGGGCGACGTCCACCTCCGCGGGCCAGCTGCGGCTGACCACGGTCGGCGTGCAACCCACCGTGCGCCTCCGGTCGGCCCTGGCCGGCTGGTTCTCCCGGGACGAGGCGGTGGTGCCCCGCGAGCTCGTCTACCCGCCGGGCGAGTCGCAGCAGGAGGTCGAGAAGCGCAACGCCGAGGACTTCCAGAACTCGCAGACCAGCGCGGAGACCGCCGCCCTGCGGGAGCTGGGCTACCCGATCCGGGTGCTGGTGAAGGCGGTCACCCCGGGCGGCCCGTCGGTCGACGTGCTCAAGCCGAACGATGTGCTCACCTCGGTCGACGGCCAGCAGGTGAGCAGCGCCGCCAAGCTCACCGAGCTGATCCGGGCCAAGCCGGCGGGGACCGCGCTGAAGATCGGGTACACCCGGGCGGGCGTGCCGGCCGCCGCCACGGTGACCAGCCGGGAGCAGGACGGCCGCCCCCGGATCGGAGTCGAGATCGACCAGCAGCAGCCGCACCCGTTCACCCTCAAGATCGACCTGGGGGACATCGGCGGGCCGAGCGCGGGGCTGATGTTCGCCCTCGGCATCGTCGACAAGCTGGAGCCGGCCGACTTGACCGGCGGCAAGGTCATCGCGGGCACCGGCACGATCGACGACGAGGGTCGGGTCGGTCCGATCGGCGGCATCGCGCAGAAGCTGGTCGGCGCCAAGGAGGCCGGCGCGAAGGTCTTCCTGGTGCCCGCCGACAACTGCGCCGAGGCCGTCCGCAACCCGCAGCCCGATCTGCCGTTGCTCAAGGTGGCATCGCTGGACGACGCGCTGAAGGCGCTCGATACGCTCCGCGCCGGCGGGCAGCCCACCCGCTGCTGACTACGGCCGGTTGCGGCCGCCCGCGACGATCGTGACGTGACCTTGACCCGCCGTGCTCAGGAACACCCCGTACTCTGGTTGCCTGGTCGGAGCCGATCACATCGAGCGTGCGGAGCCAACAGTGGTCATGCGTAGCAGCCCCCTTCCGAGGATGAGTCGGCGCGGACGCGTCACCATCGGGGTCCTGATCGGGGTGTTCGTGCTCTTCACCCTGCTCGGGTGGGGGGTCAACGCCTGGACGGACTGGCTCTGGTTCGACGAGGTCCGCTACACCCAGGTCTTCACCGGGGTCCTGGCCACCCGGCTGCTGCTCTTCCTCCTGGTCGGGCTCGGCATGGCGCTGGTCATCGCGGTCAACCTGTGGCTGGCCCACCGGCTGCGGCCGCAGCTGCGCCCGCACTCCCCGGAGCAGGCCACCCTCGAGCGCTACCGGATGCTGCTGAGCCCCCGGCTCGGCACCTGGATCGCGCTGGCCTCGGCGGTCATCGGGCTCTTCGCCGGGCTCTCCGCGCAGAGCCGGTGGAGCCAGTGGCTGTTGTTCCGCAACGGCGGCAGCTTCGGCGTGAAGGACCCGGAGTTCGGCGTCGACGTCGGGTTCTACGTCTTCCAGCTGCCGTTCTGGCGCTACCTGCTCGGGGTGGGCTTCACCGCGGTGGTGCTGGCCCTGCTCGGCGCGCTGGCCATGCACTACGTCTTCGGCGGGGTGCGGCTGCAGGGCGTCGGGGACCGGATGACCAACGCCGCGCGGGCCCACCTGAGCACCCTGGTCGCCGTCTTCGTCCTGCTCAAGGCGATCGCGTACGTGCTGGACCGGCGGGCCATGCTGCTGGAGTACAACGAGGGCGCCAAGCTCTACGGCGCCGGCTACGCGGACGTGAACGCGCTGCTCCCGGCCAAGGAGATCCTGGCGTACATCTCGATCGTGGTGGCGATCGCGATCATCGTGTTCTCCAACGCGGTGATGCGGAACCTGCTCTGGCCCGGCATCGCGCTGGCCCTGCTCGGCGTCTCCGCGGTGGCGATCGGCGGCATCTACCCGTGGGCGGTGCAGACCTTCGAGGTCAAGCCGAGCGCGCGGGACAAGGAGGCGCCGTACATCCAGCGCAGCATCGAGGCGACCCGGGCCGCGTTCGGGCTGACCGGCACCAAGACCAGCCCGTACGCCGCGACCAACCTGACCCCGCCGGCCGGCCTGGCCACCGACACCTCCGTGGTGCAGAACATCCGGCTGCTCGACCCGCAGCTGGTCTCCGAGACGTACACCCAGCTCCAGCAGGTGCGGGGCTTCTACGACTTCGGCCCGAAGCTGGACATCGACCGGTACACCGTGGGCGGCAAGACCGCCGACTACGTGGTCGGCGTCCGGGAGATCAACTACGGCGAGCTGACCCCGCAGCAGAGCAACTGGATCAACCGGCACACCGTCTACACCCACGGCTACGGCCTGGTTGCCGCACCGGCCAACCAGATCTGCGGCAACGGCACACCGTTCTTCGTCTCCGGCTCCCTCGGCAACTCGGAGAAGGAGGTGCAGGGCTGCGCGTCGCCGAGCGAGCAGATTCCGGCGCAGCAGCCCCGGATCTACTACGGCGAGCGGATGGAGGCCGACGACTACGCGATCGTCGGGCAGACCGGGGACCGCAACGTGGAGTTCGACCGGCCGACCTCGACCGGCGGCGAGCAGTACTACACCTACACCGGCGAGGGCGGCGTCAAGATCGGCTCGTTCGGCCGCCGGCTGCTCTACGCGATCAAGGAGCAGGAGTCGAACTTCCTCCTCTCCGAGGCGGTGAACAAGGACTCCAAGCTGCTCTACGTGCGTAACCCGCGGGACCGGGTGGAGAAGGTGGCCCCGTTCCTCACCCTGGACGGCGACCCGTACCCGGCCGTGGTGAACGGGCGCATCCAGTGGATCGTGGACGGCTACACCACGGCCGCGACGTACCCGTACGCGGACCGGGTCAACCTCCAGGCCGAGACCGCCGACGAACTGACCGGCCGGGGCACCTTCCAGCTCGCCCGGGAGAACGTCAACTACATCCGCAACTCGGTCAAGGCGACGGTCGACGCGTACGACGGCACCGTCCGGCTCTACGCCTTCGACGAGACCGACCCGGTGCTCAAGGCGTGGAACAAGGCGTTCGGCGGCGACCTGGTGCTGCCGAAGGCGGACATCCCGCCGGAGCTGGCCGCGCACTTCCGCTACCCGGCGGACCTGTTCAAGGTGCAGCGCAACCTGCTCACCCGGTTCCATGTCACCGACCCGGGCGACTTCTACTCGGGCCAGGACTTCTGGCAGGTGCCGAACGCGCCGGACGCGCCGGACAGCGGGCAGAAGCAGCCGCCGTACTACCTGTTCACCCAGTTCCCCGGGCAGGAGGAGCCGCGGTTCCAGCTCACCTCGGCGGTCACCCCGAACCGGCGGGAGAACCTCGCCGCGCTGATCTCCGGGTCGTACGTGGACGGGCGGCCACAGCTGGAGGTGCTGGAGCTGCCCGACCAGACCCGGATCTCCGGGCCGGTCCAGGTGCACCAGCAGATGACCAACAACGGTGACATCCGGCAGCAGCTCAACCTGCTCTCCTCCGGGCAGTCCCAGGTGCAGTACGGCAACCTGCTGTCGCTGCCGTTCGGCAACGGGATGCTCTACGTCGAACCGGTCTACGTGAAGAGCAACACCCAGAACGCGTTCCCGCAGTTGCAGCGGGTGCTGCTGTCGTACGGCGACGGCGGCTCGTACGTGGCGTTGGCGGACAACCTCGCCGACGGCATCAAGCAGCTCGTCGAGCAGGGCAAACGGGCACCGGGCGGCACCCCGCCGCCGACCGGGGGCGGCACCCCGCCGACCGGCGGGACCACCCAGCCAGTGCTGACCGGTGAGCTGGCCCAGGCCGCCGACCGGGTGCAGAACGCGATCGGCGAGGTCAAGGCGGCCCAGGAGTCCGGCGACTTCGAGCGGTACGGGCGGGCCCTGAAGGCGCTGGACGAGGCGATGACCGCGTTCCAGGAGGCGCAGGCGTCGGCCAACCCGTCGCCCGCCCCGACGACGAGCGGCAGCCCGTCCGCGGCGCCGCCGAACTCGCCGTCCCCGTCGCCGAACGGCTGACGCCGACCCTGGCAGACAGGCCCGTGGCCC
>NZ_JBSGJR010000415.1:0-6349 GCF_053605645.1 Micromonospora sp. NPDC003776 | reverse complement strand
AAGCGAACCTGCCACATCCCCCGTGACCAGGACGCGACCGGACCCGAACCACCCGTCGATTTCACCGTCAATCTACTTCAGACACGCGACACTAGGAACCTCTGTCGCGTTGCCGGTGCCGACCCCGCACACCGCCTGGACGTAAGCCTCGGGACGTCGGCGAGACGCCCCGTGTGGTGGAGCATGAGCGACGGCGAACTCACCTTGACCGTGGGCCAGGACGTCGAGAGTGGCGACTTTGTCGTGGTTCTACCCGCTGCCCTTCTGTCGGAGATTCGGGCACAACTGGACGCCCTCGACGCTGACGACTGGGGTTAGCCCGGCGGCGTAACTCACTCTCATGCCGCAGACAATGTGCGGCCGGGCACGCTGACGCTTCGCGGCCATCAAGTTCCGGGCGCTGTCCTGCGGATATCCAGTTGTTCGGGATTGGGGTATGCCCGAGGGGTGGCCGACCCCAACCTTCCGCTGAAACCGGCATGAGCGCGTTCCGGATGCCGCTGTGACCATGGCCGACCCGGGAGCCACCGCGCAATGCCGTAGTGGCAACGACACGGTTCGGTGAAGCCCGCCCGCAGACCCGCGATGCTGCCTGCACAGTGCCCCCGGCCCAGCTCAAGGCGATGCGGTGAGGACGCGGCGGAGGCGGCGGGCATCGTTGGCCGCCGCCTCCGCAGTTCGCGTCGCCGAGGCTATGGGAAGAAGACGACCGCGACGATGGTGCCGACGATGAGCCCGCTGACCACCGGAATGAAACACCTGCGAGCCAGGGCGATCACCGGCACGCGGGCGAAGCCGGCGACGGCGATGAGCGAGGACCAGGCGACGAGGGTTCCGCCACCGGACCAGATGTTGCCCATCTGACCGACGGCGGCGAGTGTCCCGGCGCTGATTCCGGCGGCCGGGCCCAGGCTGCCCGCCAGCGATCCGGTCAGCGGCAGACCGGAGAAGCCCGACCCCTCCAGGCCCGCGATCATGCCGATGAGCAGGATGCCGAAGGCCGCGATGAAGCCGCTGTGAGGGATGTGGCTCTGTGCCGCCGTGACCAGGTCGTACAGCAGCGCCGGTCCCTTGGTCGGGTCGGCGGTGCCGAGGATCTGGCCGGAGAAGTCGCCGTTACCGATGAAGAAGAAGCCGGCGATCGGCAGGACGACGCCCATGGCCTTGAACGCGAATACCAGTCCGTCGACCACGTGTTCGGCGGAGCTTTCCAGGAAGCCTTTGCCGTCGCCGGCGAGTGATGCCAGGAATACGATGAGCGCCGCGATGCCGCCGACCAGGGCGGCGGCGTCGCCGCCGCGCAGGTCGGGCACGCTGTCGGAGACCTTCGCGACCACCATGTAGACGATCAGCGCCAGGTAGGCCAGCGGCACGAAGATGGCGAAGAAGGTCGGTACCAGGGGGTTGCCGCGGTAGCCGTCGGCCGGCTCCTCGGTGCCGTCGCGCATCTCCTCGTCGTACTCGTCGCGCAGCGCGACGCCGTGTCCGACAGTCGGCGGCCCGCCCCGTAGGGACGGCACGTCGCCGCCACCGGCCGGCCGGTCGCCCGCGCCGACCAGCTCGCGCTCGCGCTCGGTGACCGCCAGGTCCTTCACGCGTTCACCGGTGCCGTCCGCGGTGGCCTCCCACTCGGCGAGCAGGGCCGGGTCGGGTCGGCGCATCGTGCGGAACTCCATCAGGTAGGCGACCGCGAGGGCGACCCCACCCACGACGAGTGACAGCACCATGGCCCGGTCGGCGACGACGTTCGGGTCCGCCCCCGCCGCCTTTGCCGACAGCCCTGGGGCCACCCGGATGACGTAGTCGGAGGACAGTGCCATGCCCTGGCCGGCGATCGCCACGACCAGGCCGACGGCCATCGGGCGCAGGCCCGCGCGGATCGCCACCGGGATGAGCACCGCGCCGATCAGCGGCACCGCCGGGGTCGGCCAGAAGAACAGGGAGATGAAGTAGGTGACGACCACCAGCGTCCAGAAGGCGAGGTGACCGTTGCGCATCACCCCCCGGAACGGGGCGACCATCTTCCGGTCCGCGCCCATCGCCTGCAACGAGTGCAGCATCGCGGTCACGAGCGCGATGATCAGGAAGATGTTGAACAGGTTCGTGGCCGCCACGAGGCTGGCGTTGAACACCGCGGAGAGCCCGCGGATGATGCTGTGCGAGAAGACGAGCGCGGTCGCGAACGTCGCGACCACGGCCGGGACTACGATGTTCTTCCGGGCGATCATCGTCGCGATGATGACGACAACGCCGACGAGATAGACCCAGTGGGCCGCGGTTAACTGCATCTGCCACCTCACGGACTCTTGCAGTAGGTTGCCCGTCAGACTCCGCGTCTTGCAAGGTCAGCGTCTATCACCGATGTGCACAGGTCGCCGGCCAAAGATTGTGCAGGGTGCCGTAGCATCGCACGACGGTCACGGAGCAGTCTCGAACGGTATGTGACCTGCGCAGACGATCGGAAGGACGGGACGTGCGGGACACCCGGCCGCGCATGGGCGCCGCGCAGTCGTTCGCCACCCCGGCCGGCCCGGAGGCACCGCCGCAGCAGAGGCGGGCGGGACTGCCCGTACTGCTGACCCTGCTCGGGGCGACGCTGCTCGGCACCGTCATCAACAACGTGCTGAACGTGCCGTTGCGGGACATCACCGCCGATCTCGGCGTCTCGCTCTCCTCTGGTGTGCTGGTGGTGAGCAGCTTCGTGCTGGTCCTCGCTGCCGGCATGGCGTTGAGCGGCTGGGTGGGTGACCGGTTCGGACGACGCCGCACGATCATCGCGTCCTTGGCCCTCATGGCGGTCGCCATGGTGGGGGCCGCGTTGGCGCCGTCGCTGCCCGTCCTTGTCGCGATGCGCGCCCTGCAGGGACTGGCATGCGCGGCGTATCCACCGGCGGTCATGGGCATGCTCGCCACGATCTACGGGCCGAGTCAGCGGGCCCGCACGATGAGCGCCTGGGCGGCCGCCAACGGGATCGGACAGGCGATCGGCCCGCCGCTGGGCGGGCTGCTGGCCGACCTTGCCGGCTGGCGGGCGATCTTCTGGTGCCTTGCTCCGGTCGCGGTGATCCTGCTGGTGGCCACCGTCGTGCTGGTGCCGAACGCCCGCGGGCACGCCACCGCGCTGCACTGGCCGGGGGCGGTGTCGCTGACGCTCGGGGCCGCGTTGCTGATGACGGCCGCCACCGCTGTTCCGCAGCACGCGGTGCCGGCCTGGCTCATCGTCACCCTCGCCGTGGCGGGTGTGGGACTGCTGGCGGTTTTCGCCCGCACTTCGGCGAAGGCGGCGGCGCCGATCATCCGGCCGCGTCTCATCGTCGAGTCGCGGTTTTTGCGCAGCTCGGTCGCCGCGTCCGCGCAGATGTTCTGCCTCGCCGCCACGCTCGTCGCGGTTCCGCTGTATGCCACGGGGACCCTTGGGTGGACCACGGCCGTCACCGGGCTGCTGGTGCTCGCTCTGCCCGCCGCGATGGCGGTGTTGGCCCCGGTCGTCGGGTTGCTCAGCGAACGGGGCCGGCCCCGCTTGATCCTGCGTACCGGTCTGGTCCTGCTCGCCGCGGTGGAACTGCTGCTGGGGCTGTATGCGGGCGCCGCCGGCCGGAACACGGGGTTGCTCGTCGCGCTGCTGCTCGCGGTGGGTGTGGGCGTGGCCTTCGTTCAGACACCGTCGGCCGCCGGGGCGACCCGGTCACCCGCGGGCAGGTCGGGTGCCGCCCTCGGGCTGTTCAACATGATGCGGTTCGGGGGGGCGGCGCTCGGCGCGGCCTGGGTGGCGGTGGTCTACCCCTCCGGAAATCTGGTGCTGCTGTTCGCCGGCTGCGCGGTGGTGGCCGTCGTCGGGTTGGTGGTCAGCTTCGTCGGCCCGGACCCGTCCCCGCACGAGGTCGACCCGCCGGTGCCTACGTCGGGTTGAGATCGCGGTCGACGGCCGCCACCGTCTCGGCGAGCAGGCTGAGCTTGTGCGCCAGCCACACTGCGAACTGGTGTTCGGCCTCCCGCAGGTCCAGTTGAAGCAGCCGTGAGGCGCGGTCGAGCTTGTAGAGCATCGTGTTGCGGTGGATGTGCAGTTCCCGCGCGGCGGCGTTGAGGTTTCCGCCGGACGCGACGTAGGCGATCACTGCCTGCTCCAGGTCGTTGCCGCCGGCGCGGGAGCCGCGCAGCGGCGCCAGCATGTCCCGGGCGAAGTCACGCCCCTGCGGGCTTTCGGCGAGCTCCACCAGCGTGGCGAAGACCCGCAGGTCCTGGAAGCCGCAGACCCGGTCCACGCCGAGCCGGTTGCGGATCCCGAGCGCGATGCGGGCCTCCCGGTAGCTGTCGAAGATGCGGCCGGCGCCGTCGACGCAGCGCCCGTACGCCACGGCGACCTTGCGGTGGGTGCGGCGCTCCAACTCCGCCTGCAGGGTGCGCGCGAAGTCGGCCAGCGCCCGGTCCGCCGCGTCTGGCGAGTCGCGGTGGCCGGCCGGGTCGACGTGCCGGACCACGGCGAGCACGTCACCGACGACCGTGGCCAGGGTGTGCGCGCCGGGCCGGCCGTCGAGGCGGACGGCGTGCTGAGCCAGCTGGAACAGGGCCGCCGGGGAGTCGGGGCTGCCGACCGAGCCGAGCTGGTTCGCGACGATCACTCCGTAGGTTGCCGCGACCGGGAAGTCGTAGTGTGCCGCCCGGGCGTCCAGCTCGTGCTGGTTGGAGAAGCGGCCGTGCAGCAGCGCGTGGACGAAGTCGCCCCGCGCCCGCTCCTCAGCCTGCTCGATGCTGCGCAGGCGCAGCATCTCGGTACCGACGATGGTGGCGGCCTGCTCGACTACCACCCGGTGCTGCGCGATGTCATGCGGGCTGGGTGGATCGGCTGACTCGACGATGACCACCCAGCCGTCGTGGCGACCGCTGAGCAGGATCGGATTCAGCACGCACGTCGCGCTGGCCCCGCCGATCAGTAGCGTGCGGACCTGCGGCCCGGCGTGCGGCTGCTCGGAACCGGACGGCCCTGGACCCGCCGCCGCGCCGTTGGGTGAGCCGTCTGCTGCCATGCCGGACGCGTCCTCGCGGAGCGCGTCCGCGACCGCCGTTGCCCCGAACACGCGGTCCCGGTTGGGTTCGAACGTTAGGACCCGGTACTGCGCGTCGAGGATCGCCGCCGCGCAGCCGGACAGCCGGGCCATCTGGTGTCCGAGCGCGGACAACCCGGCGCCGCGGTAGAGCAACTCCACCAGAGCGCGGTGCACTCTCAGGCCGTAGCGCAGCACGTGGGTGTCCCGGGCCAGGACGAGCTCCGCCACCAGCTCACTGAGCTGGCGGAAGCTGACATGCGCGCCGACGTGAATCATCGGCAGGCCGGCCGGGGGATCCGAAAGATCATCGGACCCGCCGGCGACGACGACGGCGGCGGGCTCGCGGTGCTCGAGGTCCCGCAGCGCAGCGAGCCGCACCTGACCTGCCCGGGCATGCACGACAACTCCGGGTAGGGGGCCGACACTGGCCTGGACCTCGTCCCACGGCAGGCACCACGTGACGGCGGCGCCGAGCGCCTCCGCCGAGGCCGCCAACCGCGCCGGGCGCAGCAGACGTTCCTGCAGCAGCCGACCCACCGTCAGCTGCTGCGGCTCCGCGTCGTCAGGCGGACCGTCCTGAACAAGCACTCCCGCTGGGTCAGCCATGACAACTCCTTGGACAGGTTGCACAAGCTTCCCCCGTCGTAACGCGGCAGTCTAGCCATTGTTGGTGCTCTCCACGCCCAGGCAGGCTGGTCGCACGGACCGCCCGGTAGTGGCGCAGAGGAGGCAACGTGCACAGGATCTACCGAATCACGCTCGACGACGCGCTCCCCATGCTCGCCGCAGCTCGCGCGAAGGCTGAGGAAATCGGGGTGAAGCAGACGATCTGCGTGTGTGACGACGGAGGTCACGCGCTCGCGCTGCATCGGATGCCCGGCGCACGTCTCACCGGTGTCGAGATCGCGATGGCGAAGGCCTTCACCGCGGCCGGTCATGAGCGGGCGACCCACCTGTTCAATGAGCCGCCGAACGGCCCAGCGCTGCCCGGCAACGAAGCGTTCGGGATCAGCCACATGCATCCCGGGAAGTTCGCCATCTTCGTCGGTGGGTTCCCGATCGAGTACGACGGCCAGATCGTCGGCGCGGTCGGGGTCAGCGGCGGCAACGGCGCGCAGGACAAGGCAGTCGGCGCCGCCGCGCTGGAGGCGTTCGCGAAGCACGTCGCGGAACTCGGGTTGGGCGGGTAGCAGGCCAGCCGTCACCCCGTCGCTGATGTGCCGCCGGCGGCGGGCACGAAAGCGCAAACCCCCACCCCGGGGTGCCACCCACCGGGGGGGTTGGGGAGGGGGTGGGGGGGGGTA
>NZ_JBSGJR010000414.1:0-6350 GCF_053605645.1 Micromonospora sp. NPDC003776 | reverse complement strand
GACCGGCCCAGGCTGCCCCGCGCAGCCCACCGGCACCAGAGCGTGAACACGATCAGCACACCCACCACCGGCCACCGGCCACGAGGAGCCGCCCTCGGCGCAGGATTCCACCTCCACGCCCACGCGACCCCACCCAGGTGGGAAACGATCCCGGAAACACACTCCGACCAAGGATCCCAAAGCTAATCAGCGACGCTGTCGATGAGGGGATCGGAGCTCACAGGACGAGCAGCGTAACCGGCCGCGACGATCCAACACGTCCCGTTACTCCCCGTATATGGCACCCTGACCGGATGCGGGGTCGAGGCCCCGTGTCCCCGGGTATCGGCTGCCGGGGTTCGCCACGCACAGTAAGGTCAACCGGGTGAGCGCCACGGGCGAGCACGGCCGGCCGCAGTCGCGAGCGAAGAGGTGACCTAGCAGTGACCACCCCAGGCAAGACCCGTGTGGCGATCGTCTTCGGTGGCCGCAGCCCTGAACACGGCATCTCCTGCGTCAGCGCCGGCAGCGTGCTGGGCGCCCTCGACCCGGACGAGTTCGAGGTGGTGCCGGTCGGGATCACCCGGCAGGGACAGTGGGTGCTGGCCAGCGGCGATCCGGGCCAGCTCGCCATCCAGAACCGCAAGCTTCCGGAGATCACCTCCGGCTCCGGCGCCGAACTGGTGCTGCGGGCCGACCCGGCGGTGGGCGGCCTCATGGTGCTGGACCCGGCGCAGGGCCCCCGGGCACTGGCCGACGTCGACGTCGTGTTCCCGGTGCTGCACGGCGCGTACGGCGAGGACGGCACCATCCAGGGGATGCTGGAGATGGCCGACATCCCGTACGTCGGGGCGAACGTCTTCGCCTCCGCGGCCGCAATGGACAAGGAGTTCACCAAGAAGCTCTGCGCCGTCGAGGGCATCCCGGTCGGCCCGTACGTGGTGCTGCGCAACGGGATGACCATGACCGAGGAGGACAAGGAGCGCCTCGGCCTGCCGGTCTTCGTGAAGCCGTCCCGGGCCGGTTCCTCGTTCGGCATCACCAAGGTCGACGACTGGTCCCAGCTCGACGCGGCGGTGGCCACCGCCCGGGAGATCGACACCAAGGTGCTCGTCGAGGGCGCGATCGTCGGCCGCGAGATCGAGTGCGGTGTGCTGGAGGGCGAGGCCGGCGGCACGCCCGAGGCGTCGGTGCTGGCCGAGGTGCGGGTGATCTCCGGCCACGACTGGTACGACTTCGAGGCCAAGTACATCGACGACGCGTGCGAGTACGACATCCCGGCGAAGCTGCCCGAGCAGGTCACCCGCCAGGTCCAGGAGTACGCCGCCCGCGCGTTCACCGCGCTGGACTGCTCCGGCCTGGCCCGGGTCGACTTCTTCGTCACCCCGGAGCAGGACGTCTACCTCAACGAGATCAACACCATGCCCGGCTTCACGCCCACGTCGATGTTCCCCCGGATGTGGGCGGCCAGCGGTCTGGAGTATCCGAAGCTGGTCAACCGCCTCATCCGCACCGCCCTCCGCCGCGCGGGCCGTTGACCGCCCGCCGCACCGCATCCGCCCTGATTCACGGAAAGAGTGGCCATTCCCGCTCGGGAGGCCACTCTTTCCGTGAATCAGGGCCCAGGAAGGGCGGCGGGGTCAGGCGGAGCAGCCGGAGGGGGCGGTCTTGGCCGACGGGACGGCCGAGACGATCGCGTCCGAGATCGGGGTGACCCACTGGAGCGGCTGCGCGTACTCCTTGGGCACCCGGACCTGGATCGGGACCTCCCGGTCGACCGCGGTCAGCACGGTCGCGTCGGCCTCCTCCGTCGGATGCCAGCACACCTTGTTGACCGACCACACCTCGTCGGTGTCCGGGAAGCACCCGTCGGGCAGACCGCCACCCGCGGTGGGCGAGGGGCAGGGCTTGACCGGCGCCTTCGCCCCGCAGCTGACCGTCAGCGCCGGATCCCCGTACGCGGCGTTCTGCTCGGCGCCGGCGGTCACCGGCCGCTGCTTGAGGTCCCGGACGCTCTCCGGCAGCTGCGACACCAGGGCACGGCACACCACCGCGGGCCGCTCCGCCAGGGCGGGCGCGGGCAGCTCGACCGGCGCGGTCGACTGCGGCTGGGCGGCGCTGGCGGAGGCGCTGGGCGTGGCGGCCGGCTCGCTCGGGGAGAGCTTGGCGAAGGTGAACCCGGCCACGGCCACGGTGACCGGCACCGCGATCAGGGTCGCCCAGAGCGCGGCGCCGCGGGTCGACCGGTCGCGACGCGGCCCGGCCGGGCGGGACTCGTCGGGAGCGGGGGAGGAAGTGATCTCGTCCACTTACAGCCGTACCACCGAACACGTGAGGGTGCGCGTGATGCCGGGCACCAGCTGCACCTTGCTGACGATGAGTTTGCCGAGCTCGTCGACGGTGTTCGCCTCGGTGAGGACGACCACGTCGTACGGCCCGGTGACGGCGTCGACCCGTACCACGCCGGCAAGGTCCGCGATCTGCCCGGCCACGTCACGCGCCCGGCCGACCTCGGTCTGGATGAGGATGTACGCCTGTACCACGACTCGACCTCCGTCCGTCGCCGCCTGGGGCGGCCCGAAGGGTGAAACTACCTTACGGAGCAGGCCTGATCCCTATCGGTGGTCGGCTGGACGCGGTGAGCGAGCGCACGCCGGGTCGTGGGGAACATGGGAGCGCGACGAGGGGACGGCATGACGGTCGCGGGTGTGGGCGAGTTCGGGCTGATCGACCGGGTCACCGCCCGGCTGACGTACGGGGAGAGCGTGCTGCTCGGCCCCGGTGACGACGCGGCGGTGGTCGCCGCGCCGGACCGGCGGGTGGTGGCCTCCACCGACGTGCTGGTCGAGGGGCGGCACTTCCGGCGGGACTGGTCCGGCGCGCGGGACGTGGGCCACCGGGCGGCGGCGGCCAACCTGGCCGACATCGCCGCGATGGGCGCCACCCCGACCGCGCTGCTGGTCGCCCTCTGCATGCCGGCGGACCTGGACACCGCCTGGGCCGAGGAGCTGGCCGACGGGCTCGGCGCCGAGGCGGCCCTGGTCGGCGCGAGCGTGGTCGGCGGGGACATGTCGGCCAGCGCGACGCTGACCATCGCGGTGACCGCGCTCGGGGACCTGGGCGGCCGGCCGCCGGTGGTCCGCTCCGGGGCCCGCCCCGGGGACGTGGTGGCGCTCGCCGGGCGGACCGGCTGGGCAGCGGCCGGTTACACCGTCCTGTCCCGCGGCTTCCGCACGCCCCGGCTGCTGGTGGAGGCGTTCCGCCGCCCCGAGGTGCCGTACGCCGCCGGTCCCGAGGCGGCCGGGGCGGGCGCCACCGCCATGATCGACGTCTCCGACGGGCTGCTGGCCGACCTCGGGCACGTGGCGCGGGCCAGCGGGGTGGCGATCGACCTGACGCGGGACGCGTTCGAGGTGCCCCGGCAGATGCGCGACGCGGCGCAGGCGCTCGGCGTCGACCCGTACTCCTGGATCCTGGCCGGGGGCGACGACCACGCCCTCGCGGCGACCTTCCCGGCCACGGCGACGCTGCCGCCCGGGTGGCGGACGGTCGGGCAGGTGACCGAGGGCGCGGGGGTGACCGTCGACGGGGCGCCGTACGCGGGCCCCGCCGGGTGGGACCACTTCCGCCGGGCCGAGTGATCTGCGTCCGACCCGGGCGGTCGGGAGCCGGGCGGTGGCGGAGCCGGCCGTACCCTTCATGCCGTGAGTGAGATCGAGATCCGGGCACGGCACTTCGCCGCGCCCGAGTCGCAGGCGCTGATCCGGGCGGCCCTGGCCGACCTGGGCCAGCGGTACGGCGGCAGCGGCGACGACACCCCGATCGACGCGGCCCAGTTCGAGCCGCCCGATGGCGCGTTCCTGGTCGCCTACCTCGACGGCCAGCCGGTGGGCTGCGGCGGCTGGCGCAGCCACGGCGACGACGGCGGGACGGCCGAGCTGAAGCGGATGTACACCGCGCCGGCGGCCCGCGGGCGGGGCGTGGCCGGCGCGGTGCTGGCGGCGGTCGAGGAGTCGGCGCGGGAGCAGGGCCGCAAGCGGATCATCCTGGAGTGCGGTGACCGGCAGCCCGAGGCGATCGCGATGTACACCTCGGCCGGCTACGAGCGGATCCCGAACTTCGGCTACTACCAGGACGCCCCGGGCTGCCTCTCGTTCGGCCGCACCCTCTGATCCTCAGGCCGGGGCGGATCAGGCGACGTCGAACCGGATCTGGTCGGCGGCCTTGCGGGCGGCGCCCTCCGCCTCGGCCGGATCACCGCCCCAGGCCAGCACGTGCCCGCTGCGGTGCGCCGAGGACGTCACGTCCCGCGTGGTGGCACCCACCGCCACGTCGATCTGCACGTCGAGCACGCCCGGCACCCGCAGCGCGGCCCGGCGCCCGTCCACCCCGGTGACCCGGCCGGGCGGCGCGACCAGGAACTCCACGGCCGCGGCGCCGGTGGGCCGGGCGGGCGGCGCCGCGGGCCGCCCGCCGCGCAGCATCGACAGGTACGCCGTGATGACGTCCCACTCGTAGGCGATCGAGATCAGCGCGGTGATCATGTCGCCGGGCATCCGGCCGGCGCACTCCACCAGCGTCGGCGCCCCGTCGGTGAGGATCCACTCGCTGTGCAGCATGCCGGTGCGGAAACCGGCCGCCTCGGCCAGCCGCACGGCGGCCTCCCGCAGCGCCCGGCGGGCCGGCTCCGGCAGCGCGGACGGCACCGTGTGCCCGGACTCGACCGGATACCGGCCACCGATGATCCGCTTGTCGGTGACGTTGGCGAAGATCGTCTCCCCGTCGGCGACCAGCAGCTCGACGCTGTGCTCCGAGCCGTCCAGCAGCTGCTCGACGAGCACCTCGGTGGGCAGGCCACGCGCGGTGGCCTCGTCCGGCTCCGCCGGGGCGGCGCTGGCCGCCCACCACCGGGCGATCTCCGCCGGGTCGGTGACCAGCTGCACGCCGAGGCTGCCGGCGCGGCGGGTGGGCTTGAGCACGCACCGGCCGCCGTGCCGGCGGGCGAACTCCTCGGCCCGGGCCGGGTCGTCGACCAGCTCGTACGCCGGGTTGGCCAGCCCGGCCCGGTCGGCCAGCAGCCGCATCCGGTGCTTGTCGGCGAAGACGTCCGCCGCCGCCACCCCGGCGCCGGGCAGGCCGAGCCGGTCGGCCAGCCGGGCGGCCGCCCCCACGCCGTACTCCAGGCCGGGCATCACCAGCCGCGCGGTGGACAGCCCCGGCTCCCGGGCGAGGAGGGCGTCGACGTCGAGGCCCGTCTGGTACTCGGCCGGGACCAGCCGGGAGACCAGCGGCAGCCCGGCGCAGAACGGCTCCAGGCCGCGCCGCCGGATCACGTCCGGCTCCTCCACCAGGACGACGCTGCCGGCCGGAAGATGGTCGTTCAACCAGCGCAGCGGGCCGAACGCCGCGCCGACCACCACCATCTCGTCGCGACCCAGTTCCAGCTCCACCGGTCCTTCTCCCCACACGCGCTCGGCGCCGGACCGGACACCCGGCGCAGCACGACCCTAACCGGGCCGCGCATCATCGGGTTGGCGGCCATCCGACGGCTCCGGCCCCCGGACACGACAGAAGCCGGCGGACCGCTCGGGTCCGCCGGCAACCGACGACTACGGGGTGGCGCTACCGCGTCAGGCGCGGGTGACCTTGCCGGCCTTGATGCACGAGGTGCAGACCTGCATCTTCTTGGTGGTGCCGCCACCGGCCGGGGTACGCACCGACTGGATGTTCGGGTTCCAGCGGCGGTTGGTCCGCCGGTGCGAGTGGGACACGTTGTGGCCGAAGCCCGGCCCCTTGCCACAGACGTCGCACACGCTAGCCACGGGATACTCCTGGGTTTGAAACGTTCATGAGGTCGCCGCCAGGCGCTGCCCGGGCAACCTGGCCAGGTTACCCGATGACATGCCGGGACGCCCAACCGGCCCGGTCGGGCGAGCTGGGAACGGGACCAGCGTACCGGCCGGAGGAGGGCGCGAGCCGTCCGGCCCGGGCCCTCGGACACGCCGACGGGGGCCGGGCGACTCCGGCGTGTGTCGGTGCGCGCCAGTAGGCTTCCCGACGTGCTGGACACCCTCGACGCCGCCGCGGTACGCCGCTGGTGCGCGAGCGGGCTGGCCGCCCTGCAACGGCACCAGGGCGAGATCGACGACCTCAACGTCTACCCGGTCCCGGACGGGGACACCGGCACCAACCTCGTGCTCACCCTCACCTCCGCGCACCAGGCCCTCGCCATGGACCTGGGCACCCTCCCCGAGGACGGGCACACCCCGCACGGGCACGCGCTGCGGCTGATGGCCCGCGGCGCCCTGCTCGGGGCGCGGGGCAACTCCGGGGTCATCCTGTCGCAGCTCCTGCGCGGCCTGGCCGACGCG
>NZ_JBSGJR010000413.1:0-6365 GCF_053605645.1 Micromonospora sp. NPDC003776 | reverse complement strand
GGACCTCGCGCCATCCGGCACGGAGGGTGATCGCCATACCGAGCGGTTCGCCGGTGCCCGGGTTGCGCGCGTAGCGCGGGTGGGCGCGCCGCCGCCACCAGGAGACCTGCTGGTGGTACATGACCCGGCGCACGTACGCCTCCGGGTCGCCGTCGCGGACCCGCCGCCAGTGCCGGTACGTCCGCGCCAGGGCGCTCTGCAACAGGTCCTCGGCGAGCTGATGGTCCCCGGTGAGCAGATACGCGGTCCGGGACAGCGCGGGCGAGCGCTGCACCACGAACTCGTGGAACGTCTCCGACATGCCCACCCCCTCGTCCACTACAGACGCCATCCGCCCGGCGAATGGTTGGGGGGCCGGGCGGGCGGGTGCGGAATCGGGGAGTCCACACCCGCCCGCCCGGGTCAGATGGCGAAGCCGCCGTCGGCGTCGATCACCGCCCCGGTCACGTACCCGGCGTCGGGGCCGGCGAGGTGGGCCACCACGGCGGCGATCTCGGCCGGCGCGGCGTACCGGCCGAGGGCGGTGAGACCGGCGATCGCCTCCGCGTTCGGGCCGTCCGCCGGGTTGGCGTCGGTGTCCGTGGGGCCGGGGTTCACCAGGTTGACCGTGATCCCTCGGGGACCGAGTTCCCGGCCGAGCCCTTTCGTCAGGCCGACCAGCGCGGTCTTGCTCATCGAGTAGAGCGCGAGGCCGGGGAAGGGCGCCCGGCGGGCGACGTTGCTGCCGATGCTGATGATCCGGCCGCCCTCGCCCAGGTGCCGGGCGGCCGCCTGCGCCGCCAGGTAGGGCGCCCGCACGTTGACCGCGAGCGTCCGGTCCAGCGCGTCCCCGCCGAGCTCGTCGACCGGCCCGACCAGGAACACCGCGGCATTGTTCACCAGGATGTCCAGCCGGCCCAGCTCGGCGACCGTGCGGTCCACCGCCGCCCGGACCGCCGCCGGGTCGGCGCTGTCGGCGGCGAGCACCAGCGCCCGCCGGCCGGCCGCCTCGATCTGCTTGCCGACCACGGCGGCCCGCTCGGCGTTCGTCTCGTAGGTCAGGGCCACATCGGCCCCGTCGGCCGCCAGCCGCAGGGCGACCGCCGCGCCGATGCCTCGTCCGCCGCCCGTGACCAGGGCTACCTTTCCGTCCAGTGTCGTCATGGGACCAGCCTCGCCGCCGCGGCCGTTCGAGTCTGGCGACGATCGGACAACGCGTTCGCCCGGGGCCCGACTCGATCAACTCGCTTTGCGGCAAGAAGCGGTGTCCCAGGCCCTGGATGGCGCGGCCTGCCGCAATCGGAGTCGATCAGGCAGGCGGGTGGTCGTGCGGCGCGGCGGATGGCGCGGCCTGCCGCGATCGGAGTCGATCAGGCCGGCGGGCGGCGGACCGAAGTCGGTCAGGGGAGGCGGCGGGCGAGCCAGGGCAGGAGCCGGTCGCCCTGGAGGCGCTGGAACGCGCGGACCGTGGGGATGCCGGGCGGCGGCGGCTGGCGCGCGCCGTCGAGGAAGAAGCCGGCGAATCCGGCCAGCACCCCGGTCACGGCGGCCGGGTCCACGTCGGCGGTGAGCGGCCGGGCGCGTACCAGCGCCTCCGGGTCGTGCCCGCCGTGGACCTGCACGTTGACCAGCACCAGCAGGCTGTCCAGCCAGGCCGGTCCCCGGCAGGCCCAGGGCCAGTCGACCACGCTGACCGTGCCGTCCGGGCCGAGCAGCAGGTTGTCGGCGCGGATGTCCAGGTGGCACAGGGTCTCCCCGGCCAGCGCGGCCAGCCCGTGCTCGGCGGCGGCGCACAGCTGCGGCAGCCGGTCCCGGGCCCACGGGTCCAGGTCGGCCGGTGGGTCCGTGGCCAGCCGCCGCCAGCCGGCGAAGTCGTATCCGAGCTGCTCGGCGGCGCTCCCGGCGGCCGGCGGCGGCGCCGGGGTGAGCACCGCGGCCATCGTCTCCAGGGTGGACAGGACGGTGGCCAGCTCGTCGGCGTCCCACGGTGTGACCGGGTGCCGGCCCTCGACGTCGGTGAAGACCAGCGCCACCCAGTCGCCGTCGTCGTAGCTGCCGAGCAGCCGGGGTGCGGGCGTACCGGGCGGCAGGGCGGCCGCGACGAGTGCCTCCGCCCGGTGCAGGTGCGGGCTGCGGTCGTTCTGGGCCGGGCTGACCGCCTTGACGAAGGCTCGACGCCCGCCGGCGGTGTGGACCCGGTCGGCGGTGCCGGGGGAGAAGCCGCCGTGCTGCGTGGCCGCGGTGACCACCCGGTCGCCGAGGATCTCCTCGACCGCCGCCCGGACGTGGTCGGGCAGGTCCGTCCAGCGGATCCGGGTCTTCGTGGCGCTCGTCACCACCTCACCGTGCGGGATTCCACCCGGCCCGGGCAACCGATTACCGCGCCCCGGCGGTGTACCGCAGGACGACCACGCCGCTGTCGAAGGGACGCGTCTCGACCAGGGTGAATCGGTGCGGGGCGAAGCCGTGGTCGACCAGCGGGATGCCGCTGCCGACCACCACCGGGTTGAGCTTGACCACCAGTTCGTCCACCTCGCCGAGGAGCTGCCCGGCGACCTGGCCGCCGCCGCAGAGCCAGATGTCGCCGCCGGGCCGCGCCTTCAGGTCGCGGACGAAGGCCACCGGGTCGCCGGCGACGATCTCGACCTGCGCGTCGTCCGACGGGGGCAGCGAGCGGCTGAAGACGTACTGCTTGAGGTGTGCGTAGGGGCTGGTCACGCCGAGCTTCAGCGCCGGGTCGTAGGTGGGCCGGCCCATGAGCAGGGCGTCGAAGCGGCCGGCCGGGGGCGAGGCGATGCCGAACTGGGCGTGGGTGAACGTGGGGAAGGTCTGGGGCCACTCGGCGGTCAGGTGGGCCGCCACGTCCGGCTTCAGCGGGAGGAAGTCGTAGGACCCGTCGGGGGCGGCGATGAAGCCGTCGAGGGTGCTGGCGACGTAGTACACGAGCTTGCGCAAACCGACTCCGATGTCCGGGGCAACCACGACGGCTGTCGTGATTGCTGCTCAACCTACAACATCTGTCGTGGTTGTTGCTAGGGTGAATTTCGTGGCCAGGAACCCCGAACGCCGTACCCTGCTCGCCGACGCCGGGCTGCGGGTGCTCGCCGCCGCCGGCGCGCGCGGGCTGACCCACCGGGCGGTCGACGCCGAGGCGGGGGTGCCCACCGGCACCTCCTCGAACTACTTCCCGTCCCGCGCCGCCCTCCTCGCCGGCCTGGCCGAACGGATCTTCGACCGGATGGCCCCGGACCCGGCGGTCCTGGCCGACCTGGGCCGCCGCGAGCCGTCCCTCGCCCTGGTCACCGACTACCTGCGGTACGTCGTCGAACGGACCACCCGCGAGCCGGACCTCACCCGCGCCCTGTTCGAGCTGCGGCTGGAGGCGTCCCGCCGGCCGGAGCTGCGCCGGGCGCTCGGCGACGTGCTCCGCAAGGGGTACGCCGACGACGTCGCCTTCCACGTCGCCGCCGGGCTGCCCGGCGGGGGCTTCGAGGTGGCCCTGCTGCACTACGCGGTGGACGGGCTGCTGCTCGACCGGCTCACCACCTCGGTCGACGCCGGGTTCGACGTCGACCAGGTGGTTTCCGCCCTGGTCTCCCGTCTGGTCGGCACGGCCGCCGGTTGACGGAGCTTCGCCCAGGTATGTCCCCTCGCGCAGCGGGAAACCGGCGCGGGACGCCCCTGGGGAGGAGCAACGGATGACGGATGACGCCGGACTGACCATCGGTGTGCTCGGCTCGTACGGCGGCCGCAACCTGGGCGACGAGGCCATCCTCTCCGGCCTCCTGGCCGACCTGCGGCGACAGGAGCCGAAGGGCCGGATCATCGTCTTCTCCCGGAACCCGGCGCATACCGCGCTGGCCCACCCGGACGTGGAGGCGGTGCCCTGGGAGGGGGTCAGCCGGGTCGACTCGTCGATGATCCTCGAGCAGCTCGACCTGCTCATCCTCGGCGGCGGCGGCATCCTCTACGACAAGGAGGCCCGCCGCTACCTGCGGGTGGTCCGGGTCGCCCAGGAGCGTGGGCTGCCGCTGCTCACGTACGCGGTGGGCGTCGGCCCGCTCACTGAGGGGGTGGACACCGGCATGGTGCGGGAGACCCTGGCCGGGGCGACCGAGGTGACCGTGCGGGACCAGGAGTCGCGGATGGTGCTGGAGGAGGCCGGCCTGCTGAACCCGATCACCGTCACCGCCGACCCGGCGTTCCTGCTGGAGCCGGAGGACTTCCCGGAGAGCTGGCTGCGCGAGGAGGGCGTGCCCTCCGGCCGGCGGCTGGTAGGGCTGAGCGTCCGCGAGCCGGGCCGGGCGGCGGAACGCCTCGACGTGGACGGCTACCACCGGCTGCTCGCCCAGATCAGCGACTTCCTGGTGCACCGGATCGACGCGTACGTGCTCTTCGTGCCGATGGAACGGGACGACATCCGGCACTCGCACGGGGTGATGTCCCACATGGTGGCCGCCGAACGCGGCCGGATCCTGCACAACGACTACTCGCCCCGGCAGGTGCTCGGCCTGATGAAGCACTTCGACCTCGCGGTCGGCATGCGGCTGCACTTCCTGATCTTCGCGGCCATGATGGGCACGCCCTTCCTGCCCCTGCCGTACGCCGGCAAGGTCTTCGACCTGGCCCAGCGGCTTGGGGTGCCGGCGCTGCGGGGCGTGGAGCGCGAGGTGGAAGGCCCGCTGCTGGCGGAGGTGGACCGGCTGTGGGACGAGCGGGCGGAGCGGGCCGAGGAGACCGCCCGGCGGGTGGCCGAGGTGTGCGAGCAGGCGCGCGGCACCTCGCACGTCACCCGGGGCGTGCTGGAGAGCCTCCGGTCCCGCAGCCTGGCCCGGACCGGGGCCGGCTGAGCGGCCGGCGTCAGACCGCCGGGCCCCGCCAGGTGTAGATCCACGGCCGGCCGTGCGGCTCGTCCGACTCCAGCTCGTAGATCTGCGCCTCGGCCAACCCCTCCGGACCGAGGTGGTGGTGGGTCAGCGGCGGGCGGCCGTTGCTGTCCAGCTCGACCGTGACGGTTTCCCCGTCGGCCGCGCCGCCCACCAGCGGGATCTGCACCGTGGATGCCATGCGCCCATCCTGCCCCGGCGATCGCCGCTCCGCAGCGGGATGCCGGGGCAGCGGGCGGGCGCGGGCCGGGACTAGGGTCCGAGAATGGCGGACACGACGATCGACCCCACCCTCGGTCCGGTCCTCGCCCGTACGGGTGACGAGCGGGCAGTGCTCGAATCGTTCCTCGACTTCCACCGGGCCATCGTGCTGCGCAAGGCCCGCGGCCTCGCCCACGCCGACGCCGCCCGCCGGCTGGTGCCCTCCCTCACCACCCTGGCCGGTCTGCTCAAACACCTGGCCCTGGTGGAGCGGAACTGGTTCCCCTGCCTGTTCGCCCCCGGCCCGGGAGACGTCTACCTCACCTCCGAGAAGGAGGCCGAGGCGAGCTTCACCCTGGACCCGGGCGAGACGGTCGAGACCCTGGCGACGGCGTACGAGGCGGCGTGCGCCCGGTCCCGGGCGGTCGCGGCGCGGTTCGACCTGGATCACGTGGTGCCGCACCCGCAGCTCGGCGAGGTGTCGCTGCGCTGGGTGCTGGTCCACATGGTCGAGGAGACCGCCCGGCACGTCGGCCACGCGGACATCCTCCGGGAGCTGACCGACGGCACGACCGGGGCGCTCTGAGCCGGTTCAGTCTCGCGGGAGCAGGCCGGGCGGATACTCCATCCCGTCCAGGGTGCAGGCGGCGGCGGCCACCCGGGCGGCGTACCGGGCCGCGTCGAGCGGGGCGGCGCCGCGCAGCCGGGCGGCGATCAGGCCGGCGGCGAAGGCGTCACCGGCGCCGTTGGTGTCCACCACCGGGGCGGGCGGCGCGGCCGCCGGCACCCGGGTCGGCGGGGTGTCCGGGGCGTGCAGGGTCGACCCCGCCGCGCCGGAGGTCACCAGCACGGTCCGGGGCGTCAGCGCCGAGGCGACCTTCCCGGCGCGGTCGCCGAGCCGGACGTCGCTGACGAAGACCAGATCGGCCGCGTCCGCGAAGGGCCGGTGGTAGTCGTTCTCGCCGTCCCAGTCGTGCAGGTCGGTGGAGAGGGACACGCCGTCGCCGAGACCGGCGCGCAGGGTCGGCAGCGCCGCCCGGGCCCAGTCCATGATCGACACGTGCACGTGCGCCGCCTCGCGGACCAGGGCGGCCAGCTCCGTCTCGGCGAACGGGGCGGGCCCCGACCAGGGCCGCGGGTCGTAGAGCGACATCCGGCGGCCGGCCGGGTCCACCATGTTGACCGACCGGCGGGTGCCGGCCGGGGCGTCGACCAGCACCGTGCGGACCGAGGTGCGGGCCAGCGCCGCCCGGACCACGTCGCCGGCCGGGTCCGCGCCCAGCACGTCGATCAGCCCCA
>NZ_JBSGJR010000412.1:0-6425 GCF_053605645.1 Micromonospora sp. NPDC003776 | reverse complement strand
GTCGGGCGGCACGGCCACCCCCGCCGGCTACACCGGCCCGCCGCCGACCAACCCGCCGCCGCCCGGCTGGCGTCCACCGGTGTACGTGCAGGCGCCACCGCCCCGGCGGCTGCCGGGGCAGGACATGGCCGCGATGGACCGGGCCGAGCAGCAGGCGCAGCGGGTCACCTACGGCTTCGGCGCGGTCGCCGCGGTGGTGCTGGTGCTGCTCATGTGCCTGCTCTGCTCGCGGGTGATCTTCTGAGCCGGGCTCAGAGCGTGCCGCCCCAGACCGCCTGGGCGCCCGAGTCGCCGGCCAGGTAGACGTACACCACCGCGAACACGGCGAGCACGGCCACCACACCGGTGAGGACCGGGGCGAGCCAGCGGGGCAGGTTGCGGGTCCGGGCGAGCCCGCTGGTCACCAGCAGGAGCAGCAGCGCCGCCGCGGCCAGCCCGAAGGTGAACGACCGGAGCGTGTCGCCGTACTCGGAGTGCTCGCGCACCTTGTCGAGGATCTGCGCCGGGTAGTGCTTCTCCTCCAGCACGTGCTCCAACGCCTCCCCGGACTCGGTGGCGAGGAACGCGGCGATGGGTGCCGCGATGACGAGGGCGGCCACCGCCCAGTCGAGCCGGGACCGCCACCGGGGCAGCAGGCCGTACGCGACGGAGACCATCGCCAGCAGCGGCACGAGCACCACTGCGGCGTGCACCAGCAGAGCATGCGCGGGCAGACCGTTGAATTCCTTGAACACCGACACCTCCGGGAGGGTGCGAACCGCGCAGTCAGCGTACGACGGTGTGATCGTCGCCGCTTCGCTCACATTCCACCCACGCGGCCGTACCGGGTGTGGTTCACGCCCTGTGGCCCCGACCACCCCGGTTGCCGCTCGCTTGTCGGCGTCCCGGGCCCGTGCTGTCATTACTGCATGTCCACCGGTGAGGAGCTGCTCCGGTCGCGGGGCCTGCGGGTCACCCGACCGCGCCTCGCCGTGCTGGACGTGCTGGCCGGCGGCGGCCACCTGGAGGTCGACGAGATCACCCGGCGGGTCCGGGAGCGGCTCGACTCGGTCTCCACGCAGGCCGTCTACGACGTGCTCGGCGCGCTCTCCCGGGCCGGGCTGTCCCGCCGGATCGAGCCGGCCGGCTCCCCCGCCCGGTACGAGGCCCGCGCCGGCGACAACCACCACCACGTGGTGTGCCGGGGCTGCGGTGAGATCGCCGACGTGGACTGCGCCACCGGCAGCGCGCCCTGCCTGGACCCGCACACCGCGCACGGGTTCGAGGTCGACGAGGCGGAAGTGACCTTCTGGGGCCTCTGCCCGGCCTGCCAGGCGCGCCGGTCCGCCGACGACTGACCGGCGCGGCCGGGCACCGGCCGGTACCGGCCGACACGTGGCACGCTTGGGCTGTGGAAACCGATGATCTCGGCCTGTTCGGTCCGGGATCGGTCACGTGGAAGGTGCACGAGGAGCCGATCCTGATCGTCGCCGGCCTCCGCTCGCTCTACCTGCAGGCGTTGCATCCCCGGGCGATGGCCGGGGTCGCCCAGAACAGCAACTACCGCACCGACGCCTGGGGGCGACTGGTCCGGACCGCCAACTACGTGGGGACGACCATCTACGGCACCACCGACGAGGCGGAGGCCGCCGGGCGGCGGCTGCGTGCCCGGCACGCCCGGCTGCGCGCCCGGGACCCGTTCACCGGCGAGGAGTTCCGGATCGACGACCCGGACCTGCTGCGCTGGGTGCACGTCACCGAGGTCGAGTCCTTCGTGAGCACCGCCCGCCGGGCCGGGCTGGCGCTGACCGGCGCCGAGATCGACGGCTACTACACCGAGCAGCGCCGGGCCGCGGCCCTGGTCGGGCTCGACCCGGCGGAGGTGCCGGGCACCGCGGCCGAGGTGGCCGACTACTACCGGCGGATCCAGGGCGACCTGCGGATGACGAAGGAGGCGGCGGAGACCGCGCTGTTCCTGACCGCTCCGCCGATCCCGTGGAAGGTCAGCCGGCCGTTGCGGCTCGGCTTGAGCCTTGGGCCGCCGCGCTGGGCGTACCTCGGGGTGGCGGGCGTCGCCATGGCGCTGCTCCCGGCCTGGGCCCGCCGGTTGTACGGCGGCCTCGGCCTGCCCACCACCGCACTCTCGGCCGACCTGAGCGTGCGCGCCCTGCGGCTCGCCCTGGCGGCGGTCCCGCGCCGCTACCGGGAGGGTCCGCTGCAGCAGGCCGCGAAGGCGCGCGCCGCCCGCCTCGCCGTCGCCTGACCCGGGCCGCGCCACCTGCTCCATCCGCCGCCCGCCGGCCGGTCGGGGCCGACACGCTTTGGGGCGAACCGCACCCTCCGCCGCCCGGGACACCCCGAGCTACCGCAACTCGCGCACACAACGCCGCGGAAAGCCGCGACATGCCGCGAACGTCGGTCACACCGACGGGGACAGGGCGGCCGCCAGGCCGATCAGTCGGAGTCGGAGACGGGCCCGGTGGGGCGGTCCACGGCCGCCCACGGGTCCTTCCCGGGTGCCTGGGCGCCCTCCGGGCAGGCGCGCCGGTAGTCGCACCACCCGCAGCGCGGGCCCGGGGTGGCGGGGAACGCCTCGTCGGGGTCGACACCGTCGGTGACCGCCCGTTCGGCGGCCATGATGTCCCGGGCGGTCTCCTCGGCCCGGGTGAGCTGCCGATCCAGCGACTCCGCGGTGTGCTCGTGCGCGGCGACCGTGCCGGTGGGCAGATGGTGCAGCTCGACCCGACGGCACGGCCGGCGGAACACCCGCTCGGCGGCGTACGCGTAGAGCGCCAGGGCCTGGGAGCCGCGCGCGTCGTCGCTGTCCAGCCCGGTGCGGCCGGTCTTGTAGTCCACGATGACCAGCTCGGGTCGCCCGTCGGGGCCGGGCCGGGAGTCGATCCGGTCGGCGCGGCCGTTGAAGGCGAGCACCGCGGTCCGGACCGCGACCACCCGCTCCACCCCGACCGGCTCGTCGGCCGGATCCAGCCCCGCCACGTACGCCTCCAGCCAGGCCAGCGCCCGCCGGAAGGCGTCCCGCTCCTGGTCGACGTCGCGGTAGCCCTCGCGGACCCAGGTGCCCTTCAGCAGGGTGGCCAGCGCCTCGGGGCGGCGGCGGTCGGGGTCGAGGGCGTACCAGTTCTTCAGGGCGGTGTGGACGCTGGCGCCGAGCGAGTTGTGCGCCCACGGCGGCCCCTTCGGCGGGGCGGGCCGGTCGAGGTAGGAGTAGCGGTAACGCCGGGGGCAGTCCGCGTACGCGCCGAGCTTGCTGGGCGTGCAGACGAAGAGCCGCTCGGGCATCCCCTCGAAGCCGAGCTGCTCGGGCTGCTCGGCGCGGGGTCGGGGCGGCCGGCCGCCGGTGGGCCGCCCGGTCGGGGAGGGTCGTCGCACGTCGCAGATCCTGCCATCCCGGTACGACAGGGCCGCGCCGGCCGGCCGGGTCAGCGCATGGTGATGTACTGGGTGACGAAGGCGGCGATCGCGTCGGCGATGAGCTGGACCGCGATGGCCGCCAGCAGCAGGCCGGCGATCCGGGTCAGCACCTCGATGCCACCCGGCCGGAGGATCTTGACGATCCCGCCGGAGAAGCGCAGCACCACCCAGACCGCGGCCATGACCGCCACGATCGCGGCGCCGATCGAGAGGTAGTCGGTGAACCCGCCGGCCCGCTGCACGAAGAGCATGGTGGCGACGATCGCGCCCGGCCCGGCGAGCAGCGGCGTGCCCAGCGGCACCAGGGCGATGTTGGAGGTGGTCTGCTGGTTCGGGTCGTCGGACTTGCCGGTCAGCAGTTCCAGGGCGACGAGGATCAGCAGCAGCCCGCCGGCGGCCTGCAACGCCGGCAGGTCGACGTGCAGGTAGGCCAGGATGGTCTGGCCGGCCACGGCGAACACCACGATGACCCCGAGCGCCAGCGCGACGGCCTGCCAGGCGGCCCGGTTCCGGTCGCGCGCGGGCAGCGGCCCGGTGAGCGCGAGGAAGATGGGCATCATGCCGGGCGGGTCGACGATCACCAGCAGGGTCACGAAGACCTCGCCGAAGAGCTTGAGATCCACCCGGACACGGTAGCCGCGCCGCCGGAGCGCTTCAGCCTGAAGCGACCGGGGTCACCCCGCCGGCCAGGGCGACGATCCGCTCGTACGCCGCCGGGTCGGTGGTGAACGCGCCGAGCCGGACCGTCTTGTGCGTGCCGTGGAAGTCCGACGAGCCGGTGACCAGCAGCCCCAGCTCGGCGGCCAGCCCGCGGACGTGGTCCCGCTCGGCGGGGCTGTGGTCCTCGTGGTCGGCCTCCAGGCCGGCGAGCCCGGCCGCGGCCAGTGCGCCGATCAGCTCGTCCGGCACGATCCGGCCACGGCGGCTGGCCCGGGGGTGGGCGAAGACCGGCACCCCACCGGCCGCGCGTACCAGGGCCACCGCCCGGAACACGTCGATGTCCTCCTTGGGCAGCCGGTACCGCTCGCCCAGCCAGTCCGGCCCGAATGCCTCGGTGGTGGTGGCCACCAGACCGGCCCGGATCAGCGCCTGCGCGATGTGCGGGCGACCGACGGTGCCGCCGGCCGCGCCGGCCAGGATCGCCGCCCAGTCGACGTCGATGCCGTCGGCCTGGAGCAGCCGGACGATCCGCTCACCGCGCTCCTCCCGCGCCCGCCGGACCCGGGCCAGCTCGGCGACCAGTTCCGGCTCCGTCGGGTCGAAGAGGTACGCGAGCAGGTGCAGCGGGATCGCCGGCTCGACGCCGTGCCAGCGGCAGGAGAGCTCGGCGCCGCGGACCAGGGTCAGCCCGGGCGGTAGGGCGTCCACCGCCGCGGCCCAGCCGCTCGTGGTGTCGTGATCGGTGATCGCCACCACGTCGAGGCCGGCGTCGGCGGCGGCCCGGACCAGCTCGGCCGGGCTGAGCGTGCCGTCGCTGGCGGTGGAGTGGGCATGCAGGTCGATCCGGGCGGCGCTCACCCCGCCGACGCTACCGCCCGGGGTCGGCGCCCACCGTCGGGGCGGCGGGGCGGTCAGCGGGTGGTGTCGGCGACCACGACCAGCGGCTCGTCCGGGCTGGCCCCGGTGACCGGTGCCCCGGCGGGCCGCTCCCCGGCCGCCACCCGGTCGGGGCGTACCCGGACCAGTTGGCCGGCGGGGTCCACGTGCAGCGCGACCCCGGCCGCCGTCCAGGCCACCCCGCCGACCACCGCCGGCCCGGCCGGGTGGGCCGAGACGGTGGCGCCGAGGGTGCGCAGGTCGACGAGGAGGGCACCGGCCTTGCGGCCCCCGTTGACCAGCAGCCACCGTCCGTCGGCGGAGATCCCGGCCGCGCCGTCGCTGGCGAGGTCCGGGCCGCAGCCGGTGCGGACCGGGGCGAGGTCGCGGGCCGGGTCGAGCAGGGCCAGGCAGGGTCGCCGGGGCGTACCGGCGGAGACCTCGCCGACCAGCTTGCCGTCGGGGAGTGTTCCGTAGACGTTCAGCACGTCGCGGGCCGGGCTGCCCGGCTGCCCCCCGGCCGACCGGGGCCAGCGGCTCACCCCGCGGCCGGGTTCCTCGATCAGGACGGCGTCGGCGGCGAACCCGACCGGTACGGCGCCCGCGGCCGCGGCCGTCCGGCTGGTCGCGACGAGCTGGCCGCCCACCAGCCCGGCCGCCAGAATCTCCGGGCCGTCGCGCCAGGCGACCTGGCGGCCGTCGGCGGCGACCACGACGGCGTCCGCCGCGGCGAGCAGCACCTGCGGCGCGCTGCCGTTGGGCGGCACCCACCAGAGGGTACGGCCCGCCGCGGTGGCCACCGAGGTGACGAGCCAGCCTCCGTAGTCGGGGACGCGCTGCGCCCGCTCGACCGGACCCACTCCGGTCAGCTCCCGCTGCTCGCCACCGCTGGTCTCCAGCCGGTTCCCGATGATCAGGTCGAGTTCGGCGCGGACCGGCGCGGCGGCGGGGGGCGGGGTGCTGGCGGTGGGCAACGGGGAGGGCGTGAAACCGCGCGGGTCGCCGAGCACCACGGTGGGCGTGCCGCCGTGTCTGGTCGGGCCGCCGAGCTGCGCCATCCCGGTGGTGACCAGCACGGTCGCCGCCCCGGCCAGAGCGAGGCCGGTGAGCGCCCGACGCCGCCCGCTGCGGCGGGCGCGGCGGATGGCCACGCCTGCCGGGTCGGCGGCCAGCGGCCGCGGGGCGGCGACGCGACCCGCGAGGGTCTCCCGCAGCGCCCGCTCCAGCTCGTCCTCGCTCACGGCCAATGGACGCTTCGGACCGCCCGACTGGTTGTCGCCGGGATCGGATGTACGGCTCAGCCTGGCAATTCGCTCGCTCATCGGGTTTCCACCGGCACGTTGCTGACGGGACGGGCGGCCGGGGTGGGGCGCGCGGCCGGTGGGCGGGCGGCGGGCGGCGGCACCGGTCGCGGCGGGGCCGGGGCCACCGCGAGGTCGGTGCCGGGCAGCGGTTGCAGGTGCCGGGTGGCGTGCCGG